>JACQJN010000159.1 GCA_016205085.1 Elusimicrobiota bacterium
TAGCGGCGGGGCTGGGACTGGCTTTTGGATTTTTGAGGATCGATTACTCGTTTGGGTTGCTCAATGAGCTGAGGTCCGACAATTCAGGGAGCCATCGGATTGCTCTCTCTCTTCGGTAAATGACGAAGGCAATGCCTGAAGTAAAATTGGTAGACTATGTGGACTAGGAGGTCACGCTATGTCATTGAGGATAATAGGCACGTGAGTAGGACCATGGTGTTGCTCATGGAGGTCGTCAGGTGATTCCGCCGCCTCTTCCACCGAACGAATCACGTCGTATCGCGATTCTGCGCAGCCTGGGGATTCTCGACACGCCGCCCGAGGAACGCTTTGACCGGATCACTCGGATCACCATGCGGATATTCAGCGTGCCGGTCGCGCTTGTCACATTGGTCGATTCGCAACGGCAATGGTTCAAGTCGCATCCAGGAATAGAAATTCAGGAAACGCCTCGCGAACTTTCTTTCTGCGCCTATACCATATTGGGCGATGATGTCCTTGTGGTTCCCGACCTCAGTCGCGACCCGCGATTTTGCGACAATCCCATTCTAGCCACCACCGGCACCCGTTTCTATGCCGCTTGCCCTATATCGGCGACTGACGGCAGCAAATTGGGCACGTTGTGCATTTTGGACCGGCAGCCTCGCGAGTTGAGCGCCGAGGAATGCCAACTCCTTTGCGATCTGGCGAGTCTCGTGGAAGAGGAGATCAATATCCACGATCTAAAGGACGCCTTTGCGCGCCTGAAGGAAAGCGAGACCAGCCTTAAGGACTTCTTTGAAAACGCTAGTGACATGATCGCCTTTGTTTCGCCTGACGGCCATCTGATGGAAATGAATCAGGCCTGGCTTCATAGCCTCGGACTCAACGACAGCCGCGCAGCCTCGATGTCCCTATTGGACGCCGTTGATCCTGCCGATCGCGACCGCATCGCTGAAGTTCACAAACGCACGTTGGCAGGTCAGACGGTTTTTAATTTCGAGGCCACTCTGATCGACGCCGCCGGACGGCAGATTGCGGTCGAAGGAAACATGAACTGCCGTTTTAGAAATCGCAAGCCGGGTTATAGCCGGCTCATTCTCAGGAACATCACCGAGCGCAAGAAGGTTCAAGCGCTCAAGGATGGGTTGATCGCGATCGCGGCTCACGAGCTACGATCGCCGCTTGCCTCGATTTACGGATCGCTTCAGATGTTGAAAGAAGATGCGGCTCAAGGCGAGAAGTCCCGCCAGTGGATCGACATGTCGTGGCGCAACACTTCACGAATGATGCGACTGATCGACGATTATCTGGATCTTGAGAAAATCGAGGCGGGCCAGGTGAATTTCGACTTAAAACCATTGGAGCTCGTCCCTTTTCTGGAGCAGGTCCTAGAAGCCAATCGCGGTTTGGCGCAGACCGCCAAGCTGCGCTTGACCCTAGACTACCAAGATGCCGCCGCAAAGGTGCTTGCAGACCGGGATCGCCTGACGCAGGTCGTCACCAATCTTTTGTCGAACGCCTGCAAATTCTCTCCCGCCGGCGAAGAAGTCTCCGTCCGGGTCATTCGGGTTGCGAAGGGCATCCGCGTGTCGGTACAGGATCATGGACCAGGCGTCTCGAAAGAATTCCGTAGCCAGATTTTCAACAAATATGCCCAGGCAGCCTCGCCGCAAGGACCAAAAAAAGGCAGCTCCGGTCTCGGGCTTAACATTTCCAAGGCTATCATCGAGAAGCTTGGGGGTGGCATCGGTCTTGAGAACCTAGAAGGCCAAGGCAGCATCTTCTTCTTCGAGCTTCCTGAACTCAAGGATACCGTGTCTTAAGCGCATAACACTTGTGATATTTTAGAGGTTTTTCTGGCATCTAATGTTTAAAATGCCTTAAGCCGGTGAAGGCCATGGCCATCTTTTTTTCGTCGCAGATGGAGATGGAGTCCCGATCTTCCACGGAACCTCCGGGCTGTATGATGGCGGAGACTCCTATTTTGGATGCTTCTTGGATCACTCCCAGGGGGATAGGGCCGTCTGAGGCGAGAACGATGGGGCTTTTGGGGGCAAGGATGGGGTGTCTTTCGTTGGATTTGGCAGTCGCTACTTTAAAAGCGTCCATCCAGGAGGATTGTCCCGCTCCGATGCCCATGCTTTGGGTTCCTTGTCCCAAGACTATCCCGAAAGATTTGATATGCTTCGCCACTTTCCAGGAAAATTTTAGGGCCAGGAATTCCGGTTCCGTGGGTTGTTGTTTGGTGACGATTTTTAATTCCGGCAGAAATGTCTGATTGTTTTTGTCTTCGATCAAAAGCCCTCCGGAGATGGAGTGAATCTGGATTTCATGGGGGGAGAGCAAGGAGGAGGAAAGAGTCATCAGCCGGAGGTCTTTTTTGAGTCTTAAGATTTCCAGCGCTTTTTGAGAGAAGTCCGGGGCCAGAACGCCTTCCAAAAATTCTCCGGAAAGATTGCGGGCGGTTTCCTCATCCACTTCCCGATTGAAAGCGAGCATGCCTCCTGAAGCGCTCAGCATGTCGGATTGAAAAGCGAGTCGGAAGGCTTCTCCGGGGCGGTCGCTGGTGGCGGCGCCGCAGGGGTGAGTGTGTTTGACAATCACGCAGGCCGGATCCTGGAACTCTCCCGCCAATTCCCAGGCTACCTCCAGATCCATGTAGTGGTTGAAGTTGAGATCTTTGCCATGCAGAAGTTTCACGTCGGGAAGTCCCCAAGGCCTGGCTCCTGAAAGGCTGTAGAGGGCGGCTTTTTGGTGTGGATTTTCGCCATACCGGAGGTCTTGGACCTTTTTGAGGCCGATTACCAGCTCATCCGGCAGCTTCTCCCATTTTTCACTGAGATACTGGGCCAGGGTGGAATCATAGTAGGCGGTATAGAAGAAGGCCTTGGCGGCCAAGGCCTGTCTTCGATCGGTTTTAAGGTCCCCAAATTCGCGCAGCGCCTCCAGGGTGGGTTGGTAGTCCTTGGGATCGCAGAGGACGATGGTCTCCTTGAATTTTCGGGCGGCTGTTCTTAAGGCTGAGGAGCGTTCGACGTCGATGTATTCTAAGATCTCCTCCTGGGAAATGGAGCCCTCTTGAAGAACTTCCGGGATGGGGTAGAGATTGATGACGATTATATCGGTAGAAGGATCGGGAGTTTCAATCTCTTCGATTTCGAGCTCGATCTGTTTGAGGGTTTTGGCGGTGGAGCCGGTGGAATGGAGCTCATAGCCCATCAATTTCAGTTCATGGGCGAACTCCACGATGCCTGTTTTGTCCGAAACACTCAGAAATGCAATTTTTTGTTTAAGCATCTAATGAAAAAGGAATCGGGTGGCTGAGATTTGGTGGCTGTAGCGGGACGTCCGGAAGTTGCGGGGGACCCAATCTTTTGCACAGCAAAAGTTGGGTAGCAACTGAGGTCCGAAGCCCGAATCTTATTGGGAATAAGATTCGAGGCGACCCGCGCTACCAAACTCAGACAGGCCCCGATTCTAGTTTGCTCAATCATGATACAAGTTTCAGAAATTCTGTTTCAGAAATTATTTTGACTCCTAATTTTTTGGCTTTTTCCA
>JACQJN010000167.1 GCA_016205085.1 Elusimicrobiota bacterium
CCCTCACCTCGCTCGAAGGTTCCCCAGGTCTCTATCGCGGCTCCTATCAAATCCAGCCGGGAGACAAAGCCAACGAAGCCGGGATCAAATTCATTTTGGAACACAAGCAGTTGGGCAAAGCCAAAGCGGAGGCCAAAGGAACCCTCACCATCCTCTCGGAACCCTTTCGCACCGTGGAAGTCTCCACCGATTTAGCCCAAGGAGAAACGGGCCCGGGAAACAGTTTTTTCATTTTCGTCCCCAAGGGGACGCGATTTCTGCTCAGCGGCAGGGAAGGGAAAAGATTTCGCATCGCTCTCTCCGAAACGGAAACCGCCTGGTTTGACGGTGGGGCTTTTCAAATCATGCCGGATGGATTCCCCCATCCCCAGGCCGTGTTGAGCCACATCACCACCATTTCCTCAGGAACCTCCACTCTCATCAACCTTGGACTTTCCTCCCAAATCCCATATCTGGTGGAACCCACTTCCGAAGGACTCCAGTTGAAACTCTTCTACACCCGGGGACACATCGGTTCCATCGTGTACGACACCCACGATTCCTTTATCCAAAACATACAATGGAAGCAGCTCTCCCGCCAGACTTGCCTGGTGTCCATTCAAACCAACCCCAAGGATACCCTGTGGGGCTATCACCTGAGCAGCTCCAAACCGGGAACTCTGACCCTGGAATTAAGGCGCGCCCCCCGCTTGGCTCCGGTGCCCAAGTCCGTTTTCAAGGGCCTGACCATCGTTCTGGATCCGGGACACTCCACTCGCACGGCCCCCCCATGGGATGGGGCCATAGGCCCCCTGGGAACCCAAGAGCCGACCATAAACCTTTTACTGGCCCAAATCTTGAAAACATTTTTGGAAAAAGAAGGAGCCAATGTCTTGCTGACTCGCTCCGGTGAAGAGGAAATTCCCCTTTACGACCGTCCTAGAATAGCATGGGAAAACCGGGGGGATATTTTCTTAAGCCTCCACAATAATGCCCTGCCGGATGGAGTAAATCCTTTCGAAAAACCCAGAGGGTTCTCCATTTTTTACTACCATCTTCACAGCTTGCCGTTGGCACAAGCGATCCATCGCGCCTATTTCAAGAATATCCGCCTTCCCGATGAGGGGGTGCGGTACGGAAGCCTGGCGGTAGCCAGAATGAGCCAGATGCCCGCCGTATTGCTTGAGTCCGCCTATCTCATATTCCCGGATCAGGAGGAGCTTTTGCTCAATTCCTGGTTCCGCAGAAAATTGGCCGCGACCATCCTGGAAGGAACGAAGAATTTTCTGGAAAAAGAAAGGATCAAACAGATTCGAAATGCTGGAAACTCCACTTCTCAATAATCTCTACGAAGCCTTAAAAAATCTGTATGAGAAAAAATTCGTGCAGGAAGAAGAAATATGGACTCTCACCCTGGATAAGATCGGCCAAGCCTTAGGGACCGACTCGGGGGCTTTTCTGACATGGGAACCCAAAGAGAAACAATTGATCCCTCTCTGCCGCATGGGAGCCTCCAAAGAAAACCACACTCACCCCGATGCATTCAAGGGAATCCACGAATGGACGGTTCAATATAAAAAAACAGCCGTAGTCAACGATACCTCCAAAGACCCCAGGGTAGAAACAAATTCAGCCGATCCAAAAGAGGCCGCTCCCAAATCCGTTCTGACAGTCCCGGTATTCAGGCATGAGGACTTGCTGGGAGTTTTAGAAATCTGCAATTCTAAACAGGGGTTTTTTACCGCGGAAAACCAGGAATTTATAGAGTTCCTCGCCGCCCACACAGGTCTGGTGGTACAATCCCTCCGCATGCAGCAGGCCTTAAGCCGAGTCACAGCCCATAACGCCAGCATCCTGGAAAACCTTACCGGGGGCTTCATAGGAATCGACATCCGGGGCAACGTGATGATCATCAACCCCAGAGCCCGCCAAATCCTGGAAATCGCGGAGGAGGATGTGGTCGGCAAACCCATCGAATGGGTGCTTCAGAATTGCCCCGGCCTTTCCCTAGTTTTAAAAGAATGCCTGGCCCGAAACCACACCGTCAAGCGCCAGGAAATTCCCTGGATGCACAAAGGACAAAAAAAGACGCTGGGCTACAGCACCCTTTTGATACAGGATGTGCAGGGGGGGGTGGCAGGCGCTGGAGTCACATTCCAAGATTTGACCCAATTCACTACCGAGAGGTAAAAAACATGGGAGAAGCGACGCAGATGAACACAGTTTTAAAAATAGGGGACAAGGCTCCGGATTTTTTCCTAAAAGGAGTGGATGGAAAAACTTATTCCCTCAAAAATTTCTCATCCGCCAAGGCCCTGGTGGTGGTTTTCTCCTGCAACCATTGCCCCTATGTGCAAGCCTATGAGGACCGCATGATCCAGATTCAGAAGGACTATGCCGGCAAGGGAGTACAGTTTATCCTTATTAACTCCAACGAGGACAAAAACTACCCGGAGGATAGTTTCGAGAACATGGTAAAACGCTCCAACGAGAAACAATATCCCTTTCCTTATTTAAGAGACGCGTCTCAGCAGACAGCCAAGACTTACGGAGCCACCCATACCCCCCATCTTTTTGTGTTCGATTCCAGCGTGCTAGCACCCTCCGCAGCCCCTGTCCAGAGGCCAGGGACGTTTGCAGTTCCAGAGGTACGTGACGAGCTGCGGGTACCAGCCGGGCACCCGGAGGGCGCCAGCGTGCTGGCCTACACCGGCAAGATAGATGACAACTGGCAGAATCCATCCCAAGTCAAAAAACAGTACCTTCGAGAGGCTCTAGACGCCATCCTCCAGGGCAATGCGCCCGCCGAACCCGAAACCTACGCCATCGGCTGCACGATCAAGTGGAAAAAATAACCCACTATTAAGCCAAAATACCCAAATATCTTTAGGTCTTTTGCTTTCGGATTTATTCCCTAAAGACCCAAGGTTTCCGTCAGAGTTTGAAGTACAATGAGAAACCATGCGCAAAGTAGGTCTACTGCTTGGGGTACTTTATTTTCCTTCTCTCCTGTCCGCTCAACCTATCCTTTCGCACACATCAAAAGTTCAACGCATTACACAACCTTCCCCTGTCTTTAGCCTGATCGGCCTCCAGAATTCAATCTCCGGATTCTCCAAGATTCTCCTTCCCCACATCAATTCAGGAGACTCTGGATTTGTTCACCAGTTTCTAAAAATGGCTTCCCAGGTACGATGGAATAAAACCGATGGTCCCAAATTGGCGCACCATATTGCCTCCGCACGAATTCTAAAATGGATATTAGACACTCAAGGCATTCAAACTCTTCAGCAAGTATTAGAAAAAAAACTGGATCCTACCGCTGATAAAAAACAGGAAGCCATCTCTTCTCTTCAAGCACTTGCTCTCCAATTAGAGAGAAAACCTTCCGAAAACGAACTTAAAAAATTTTGGGATAATACCGAAATACTCCGAGACGCTCCGGCCTCAATCCGTTTGCCACTAAAGTATCGCCATGCCAGGAACAAGATGGTAAACATCACTCGCTTCCTTCAGACAGAAAATGCGCAAGAAATCCTAAAACAACATTCCGACGCTGTACTCCCAGGCTACAGCCATGATTACTTCAAAGACAAACCCGAATCCATCGCCAAATCAGTGAAATATTGGTGGCGCATTCAGGATGAATACCACCGCAAGAATCCCCAACTTCTGAATTTGAAACATGAATTAGCCGCCACCATCCGATCCTATGCTAAAGAACCCAAAGTGTTCTATTTAGGTATCGGATATGATCTCATCACTCCTCTATTGAGCACTGATTTTTCCGAGCTCATTGGAGTGGGTAAATACGAGAAAGATTCCTTTCCACAATTTCAGAAAATCATGCAACTTCACATTCGCAACGCTAATTCCAGACCAAATATTCTGGAAGGCAAGATTACGGATGTTTCCTTTAAGAAATTGGCTCGCTTCCGTTACGAAGTCCGCTTCCAGTTCCAAGGACGAGAAAGACGCGCCGTTTTTTACCAAAAGTACGACATGCTAGATGAAAACCAAGCCCTGCCATTCGAAGTTGCCGGAGGGTATCACATACTCTATATGCATGGAAGCGGCCTTTTTGCCACCCTCCGAATCGCGAAAGAATTGCTCAACCTGCTTGATCCACAAACAGGTTTTATCAGTTATAACTCTTCCTATGTCCAGATCACCCATGACACCATTGTCCAAGAAGACTTCGAAAAATTCATAAATAGGCTAGGAAAATTCCAAAGCATAGATTACGGCCCCAGCAGCCGAGTAATTCTTCCAGGAAAGTGTCGTGGCCAATCCTGTGAGGCAAGGCCCGCCTGGACACTTTTACAGAAGGAAAGTTTTGATGCGGGAGAAAGAGAGATCTCCCTCAAGAATCTGCCCCACCTTAAAATGTTTCCCATGACAAAGACATTTTTCTGGGGTATCAAAGTTTGGGACAGAAGGACTTCATCAAGCAGTTGGGGCAATCCGGCGAGAGGGCCTTGCAGACTCGTCTTCCATGCCAGACCATGGCATGGCCGAAGAAAATCCAGTCTTTCCTAGGTACTAATTTCATTAAATCCTGCTCTATCTTTTCAGGATTCTCCTCCTCCGTCAAACCCATCCGGTAAGCCAGCCTTTTGACGTGAGTGTCCACCACCACACCCTCCGCAATCTTGAATGCCGTCCCCAAAACCACATTGGCCGTCTTTCGGGCTACCCCAGAAAGCTGGATCAACTCCTGCATGGTTTTGGGAACCTGACCCTTGAATTTATCCACAAGCATCTGGGCCATCTTTCTAATGGAAGTAGCTTTATTGTGATAAAAACCGGTGGAGCGGATCTCCTGTTCTAGAACGGGCTGCGGGACCTGGGCGTAATCCTCAGTTTTTTTATATTTCTTGAATAGACTCTGGGTCACCAGATTGACCCTCTTGTCCGTACATTGAGCCGAAAGGATGGTCGCCACCAAAAGCTCCAGTGGATTTTTAAAATTCAGCTCACAGGTAGCCTTGGGGTAAAGCTTCCTTAACACTTTGAGAACTTTGCCGGCCTGTTGACAACGGTCCATTTTTAGGGTAAATACATCACAAAAACCAATTATATATAATCCTTTGTGGACATGGGAAAACTGGATGGCAAGGTGGCTTTAATCACCGGAGCGGGGCGCGGCCTTGGTCGCGCTTTGGCATCAGGCTTTGCTCAAGAAGGAGCGAAACTGGTTCTTTGCTCCAGAACCCCCCCGGAGCTGGAGCACCTGGAAAAGGATTTAAAATCGACAGGAACCGACTGCCTCATTGCGCGCTGTGACGTCACCGCCAGACTCGAGGTGGCCCTCCTCATTAAAGAAGCGATTAAAAAATTTAAACAAATAGATATTCTTATC
>JACQJN010000168.1 GCA_016205085.1 Elusimicrobiota bacterium
CATGTCCATAGAGTTTGGTCGAAGTGTGTTGGGTCAAAGTGTTGCCAGATGAAGAATGTTTTGATAGAATCGCTCAACCCTTCATGACCAAGCCATGAAATCATTCCTAGTTTCTTTTCTTGTCTCAACCTTGGTTTTGGCTTCTCGAGGAACTATTTTTGCCCAGACGGGAACTGGGGTGGGAAGGGGCCCCGCGGGGGGTACGGGTGTGGTGGCTCCGGTTCCCATGGATCCCATCTCTTTGGGAGATGCCATTCTTATCGATGTCAATACCCGTTGGGATTTAGACAAACAGATGGGTGCTTCCGCACCTTTGAAGGATGCGGCTGCGTCTCGAGCCACTCCTCCGGAGTCACAATCGTCCCTGTCCACTGGACAGGGACCGGCGCTTCAACGTATCCGGAACTCTGTGAAGGATGCTCCGGCTTCTTTATTTCCTGCTCCTCCTGGTTTGGGACATTTCCCCAAAACTTCAGCGCCTATGGTTCCGAAGAAGGAGAAGGATTCTGTTCCAAATGATCCGAACAAGAAACCGTCTCTTTTGAGCCGGTTGCAGGCTCCGCTTCTGCTTTCTCCCGCTTCTGTATCCAAAGTTCGGCAGGAATCCGCTTATTCCTTATCCGGCGAAGACTACCAGGAGCATATCGCAGGAGGGGAGGGAGAGGGAAATTTTGTTCGTCCCGTGGAATCAGCGCCTCAAAATTCAGAGAAGGCTTTTGTCATTTTGGAGGTGCGTGCGGATTCCAACGCTTTTCTGAGGGCGGTTATTTTTCAAATTGCCAACGAAAATGGTTTCTTGTTGTCTTCTGATTCTCCTCTGCTTTATTTTTCCGAAACTGCAGGGAGGGCTTTTATTAGGGGCTGGGTTTCTCCTGCCGAGATTCATCGCCTGCTGCTGAATGCTTCCGTTAAAAGTGTTCAGATGGAATATCCAACAGGGCTGTTTTCTCGCGAGACTTCCGCCATCAGAACTCAGGTGTATCTCTCTCTGAAATTGCAGGATGTGGAAGAAATGGGTCTGGCAGAACTTCTGCAGATAAGACTTTTGGGATTGGAAAAGAAAGCTGATTTTAAGGTTCAGGAGATTTTGGGCAGAGCTCCCGGACGTTCTAAAGAGTGGATAGTTTTAGGCAGTGTTCCCGTGGCTCAGGTGAGTCAGTTGATGCAAATGCCTGAGGTTTCCCGGTTGGATCCGGTTTTAGCGCCCATCCTTTCCTCCCGGGCTTCTTTGGAAATCTCGCCCCCGGTTTCTCTGGAAGCTCATCAGCAGGAAAGGCTGGATCTGCCCAGCCGGTCTACTTTGCAGGCTTTAAAAATATTTTTTCAGATGACCTTTCTCGGTCTTCCCCGCTGGATGACTGCTCTCTATTTTCCGTCACATTCTCAGCGCCACTTCCAACTAGCCTGAAATCCCCCTGCCTACCGGCAGGCAGGCATAAAATTATACAGTCGTTTCAGAAGAAACATGGTAGGCAACTGAATTTTTTGGGCTAGCCTGAAATTTCTGAAGCTTCATTAGCGGCTCTTGACAAAAAAGTTTAGGGGGGGTATGTTTATGGGGTGTGGAAAGATTTTTGAGTACGCGCGTGTGGGTGGTGGCGGTGGCATTGGTTTGCGGCATAGTGGGGGAGGCTCTTTTATTTGTGCGCCACCAATGTTTTCAGATCGAGTCCTATCTATTGGAAGACTTTAGAATCGTGATTTTTGTCTCAGATTCCATTTCGGAGAATGCGTTGAAGATTTTAGGAGATCGCCTTCAAGCGATGCCTATGCTGGAACAGGTTCGGTATGTTTCAGCTCAGGCATCTTTGGAGAAATTAGAGGGAAATCATTCTACCTTAAAACAGGCTGTCCTGCTTTTGGGGCGCAATCCCGTACTTCCTTCTTTTGAGGTAAAAGTTTCTGCTGATGCTTTGGGCAGTTTGGCGGATTGGCTGCCTGGGATTCGGATGATTCCCGAAGTCCAGGATGTCCGGTATAAAGCTTTGCAAGCGGATGCCATTTTGCAGGTCCGGTTTTATGAGCGTTTTGTGGGATTGGCGACCAGTCTTTGCCTGAGTGTGGTTTTGATCGCCTCGGTGGTTTTGCTTTGGAGGATGGCGGCCTGGCCTGCCCGGCCAGGGCCTGCCGTGGCGACTTATTTTCAAGAGGCTCTGCCATGGATTTTATCAGGGATTGGTGCTACACTTTTAGGGATGGGTTTTTGTTTTCTGATCGCCTATCCCATAAGATATTTGAGTCCCTTTTGGGTTTGGCCGCCGTTTCCTCAGCAGTTAGTGCTGGCGGGTACGGGTGGTTTGTGGGGATGGATTATATTTTGGAGCCATAAAAAATGAGGTTTCTTCTTTTCACCCTTCGCTTCTCGCTTTTCCTTTTTCTTGCAGTTTCTGTAGCACAGAAACTGCAAGCACAGGTTTCTTTATCTCAAAAGAGCCAGGAACTGAGCGAGGTTCGGAAACAATTGGATTCAAAAACGCAGGAAATAGAAGCTCTCCGCCAGGAAGAAAGAAAGTTGAATCGAGAGTTGTCCGGTTTGGAGTCTGGATTGAGCGGATATCGCCAAAAACTAAACCAGCTTAAAAAGGAGCTCTCTGCCGCAGAAAATAAAAAAAGAGAGTTGGAATCCAGGCGCTTTGGCCTCCAATTCGCCGTGGTCCAGTGGAGGGAGGCCCTGTTGGAGGAACTCCGTGATTGGGTTGGCTTTTCGCATTCTGAGTTTCCCTATTTCGGCTTGTCGGATATTTGGCTGTCTGTCTATAGAGAGGCTACCCTCCAACGGCATGTTTCTTTTATGAGCAGCTTGAATGGTTCTTGGGACCACACTGAAAGCATGACGAAAGAGGCTTCCAAAACGTCTGCAAAGATTCAGGGGATGACGGCCCAGGTTTTGCAAGAGCACCGAACCAAGGAAGAAATCTATTTGAAGAACAAGAGTGTCCTGGAAGAGGTGGAGTTGCGCCGCAGGAGAGCGCTGGAGGAAGTCATTAAGATAAAAAAGTCAGCGCAGGCACTGACTGACTTGGTCAATCAATTAAAGAAGACAGTCCCGTCTCATTCCCTGGGAGCTCGAGTCCTGTCCATTCCCGTGCATTCTCTGCCTTGGCCGGTTGAGGGGCAGATTGTCGGCCGATTCGGAAATGAGAAAGTCCCGGATCTGGGGGTTTCGCTGGTTCGTGAAGGACTTCGATTGAAAACCTCTCCCCATGCCTTGGTGCGTCCGGTGCGATCGGGAAAAGTGTTATATGCGGGGAATTTTAGGTCTTACGGAGAAGTGATTATTTTGGAGCATTCGGAAGGTTTTTTTAGCATCTATGGGGGGCTGGGTGAGGTGTCCGTCAGGCGCGGAGCCTTGCTCAGGCGGAATGATGTTTTGGGAAAGGTGAGTGGAGATGGCCTTCTCCATTTGGAATTGCGGAATGGATCTCTGGCTGTGGATCCGCTCACGTATTTGATGCCATTGGAAAAAATAGCAAAAGCGGGGGAGTAATATGACCATGAAAAGTTTTATGCCTAAAAAATATATGGTGTTTCTGGCGGGCGTTGTTTTGGGATTGTGGGTATTGCCCAGAGCGTATCCCGCCATTGATAAAACCTATGAGCAACTGAAAATCTTAGTGGATGTCTTGGATTACATAAAAGAGAATTATGTGGAGGACATTGACTCTCAAAAGTTAATCTACGGAGCAGCCCATGGGATGGTGCGCACCCTGGACCCCTTTTCTCAATTTATGGAGCCGGAGGTCCATAAAGAGATTAAAACGGAAACGGAGGGGCAATTCGGAGGACTTGGGATCCGTTTGGGAATGAGGGATAATTGGCTGACGGTAATCACTCCTATGCCGGGCACGCCGGCCTATCGGATGGGAATTCTGCCTGGAGACCGCATCATCAAAATTGAGCAGGAGAGCACCAAGGATTTGTCTATTTTTGATGCCGTCAAGAGGCTCAGAGGGACTCCCGGAACGAAGGTCACCATCACCGTTGCCAGGGAACCGGAGGGAAACCAGCCCAATGCTTCCTGGACTACCCATGATTTTGCCATTACACGGGAGATCATCAAAATTGAAAGCGTTCAAGGTTGGATGCTCAAAGACAAGGTAGGCTATGTGCGAATTATTGAGTTCACTGCCCTTACCGCTCAGGATTTTACCGGCATTCTGGGAAAACTCAAGAAACAAGGGATGGAGGCTCTGGTGTTGGATTTAAGAAACAATCCCGGGGGACTCCTTTCTGCTGCGACAGAGGTGGTGAGCAGTGTTCTGGGTGGATCCAGAATGATTGTGTACACCAAAGGGCGCCGTCCGGAGAATTACCAGGAATTTAGAAGCAGCGCCAAGGCGCCTCACGAGGATTTGCCCATGGTGCTGTTGGTCAACGGCGGATCTGCTTCCGGCAGCGAAATTGTGGCGGGGGCTGTTCAGGATCATCGGCGCGGGGTTGTGATTGGTTCCCGCACTTATGGAAAGGCCAGTGTCCAGTCTGTCATCCCTCTCTTGGATGGAGCGGGTCTGCGTCTGACGGTGGCCAAGTATTATACTCCTTCCGGACGGTCCATCCAGAGAAACGAGAAGGACAATTCCGGCGGAATCCATCCCGACATCGAAATCAGTGTTCCCCGCGATGTCGAAGCCAAACTGCAGGCTCAGGTGGAGCAAATTTATACTCCCGGAGAAGTCCCTAAATCTGCGGTTAAAAAAGAAGAATTGGTCAAGGACGAAGTCCTGGAAAGAGGGTTGGAGATCCTTCGGGCCCGCGACGTTCTTACCACGCTAAAATCTAAAGAAGGATAGTGAAGATCCTGGCGATTGAGACTTCCTGCGACGAAACTGCTGCCGCCGTTTTAGACGCCTCTATTCCGAGGGGCTTTTCACGGGTGTTGTCCAATTGCGTCTCCTCCCAGATGAAGCTGCACCAGCCCTATTTCGGAGTGGTGCCAGAACTGGCCAGCCGGGCGCACTTGGAAAAAATTCCATGGGTGGTGGGGCGGGCTCTTAAAAAATCGGGAGTCCAGCGTTGTGATGCGGTGGCATACACGCGCGGGCCTGGATTAGCGGGAGCTTTGTTGGTAGGGAAGGTGGCGGCAGAGACTCTGGCGTTTATGTGGAGGGTTCCTTTAATCCCGGTGCATCATCTGGAAGGGCATGCCCTGGCTCTGGGATTGACGGAGCCTATCCGCTTTCCTTTTCTGGCCTTGATCGTATCGGGAGGGCATACGGATCTTGTTTTAATGTCGGATTATGGAAGGGTGAGGGTATTGGGACGGACGCGGGATGATGCGGCGGGAGAGGCCTTTGACAAGGTGGCCAAACTGCTGCGGTTGGGATATCCGGGAGGACCTCTCATCGATCGCTTGGCCCGAGAAGGGAATCCGGAGGCCATTCAATTTCCACGAGCGCTTCTAAAAGGATCCTGGGATTTTTCTTTCAGCGGCCTGAAGACTTCGGTCCTGTACTATCTAATGGACCGAAGTTCAGAGTTGCGAGTTAAGAGTTCAGAGGTGGTCAATCTAAAATCTTCAACTCTCAACTCTCAACTCCTAACTCCTAACTCTTTCGTTAAAGATGTGTGCGCTTCTTTCCAGGAAGCGGTGGTGGATACCTTGA
>JACQJN010000003.1 GCA_016205085.1 Elusimicrobiota bacterium
GCGGTCGGATTGGCGTTAAGGGCGAAAATCGGAAAGCCTAAGATGCAGAACATAAGGAATGGCATGGCATTCCTTATGTATTCCCAAAAGACCTATTCTACAAGGACCAAAGGACCTAATTCTATATAGGACTAAAGACCTACTTAGTACTTTATCCAATAAACCAGTTTACGGTAGGCTTTGGCAAAAGGATTCAGTTTCTTATATTTCTCTTCGGTCCATTTGGCGGCGACGGCATAGGCCTCATCGGTGTTGACCAGATGTCCGGTTTGGGTATCTAGAATCCCGATGGGAGTGTGTCGGAACCTCTTATCCCGCTGCATATTGAAATCTTGCCATTGGGTTGTTCTCTGGGCCAGCATATAGGCGATGTTACCTACGGGAAGCCCGGCTTTGACTCTTTCCTCGACCGCTTGGGCCAACTTTTCTCCATCCACAAGCCCGGCTCCCTGGACTTCGGAATCTTCTCCGAGGGATTTGGCGGTCTCCATCATGGCAGCCTTTACCTCGGTGGTTTTATAAGGAAGCCCTTTTTCATTCAGATATCCGATGACATCCGCGGCGATGCCGGCGGCCATGGGAGTAGCCATGGAGGTCCCCGACATGAACCGGTAATATTTGTTTCCCTTTAAAGCGCAGTTCTCATCAGGGTCGTTTTCAGAACGTGCGGAGATGACTCCGGGGCCATAGAAGCAGCCAGGGTCTTCCGGGACGGGTTGTGGATCTTCCAGGGACTGGGTGCTGGGTGAAATCACCCGCTTAAAGAAAGCCTTTACCTTCTGATTGAAGGAAACGTCTCCCGCGATGGTGGAGATGTCCGGTTTATTGAAGGTGGAGCCATCTGAAGATTTTACCGGACCACGGGAAGGGAAAAAAGAAAATTTTCCTTCTTTGTTGACACCTGTGACCGTCAAAACGTACCGGGCATTTCCTGGAGAGCTGACGGTTCCCTTCCGGGGACCTGAATTCCCGGCGGCAATGGCCATAAGGATATTGTCCTGGACCATCATTTCATTGGCCATGATGCTTAAGGGGTTTGTGTCCGGGTCCCCAGGGCCTCCCAAGCTCATATTGATGACTTGGGGTCTGATTTCCTGAGGGAGGGCTTTGGCCGCTTTCATGGCGGCGATGATGGTATCTTCCGAGGTGGAGCCTGAGCTCCCGAACACCTTGAGGATGACGAACTTGGTATCGGGGGCCATGCCTTTGTATTTGCCTCCTGAAGAGGCCCCTGATCCTCCCACAGAGCCTGCGGTATGGGTTCCATGCCCCAGGGCGTCATTCAAGCCTTTGGTACTGGGTTCTTTCAAACTCTCTCCGCTTAAATCGATAAAAGCTAGCACCCGGTCTTTGAAATCGGGATGATTCAAGTCTAATCCCGTGTCCATTACGCCAACGATGGAGCCGTTTCCGGACATCCCCTTTTGGTGGAGGGCTTCGATGCCCATCATCGAGCGGGAGTCGGCGTTCATGGTTTCCACTGTCATGGTTTTCACGGGAAGCCCGGACTTGGTCATGGCTAACTTACCGGTAGGAAAGGGAAGAATACCGTAGAAAGGATCGGGCCAGGAAGGACCGGATTTTAGGGCATCTGTCACCAGATATTTTAGAAGAGCGGGGCGGCTGTTGATTCCCTGTTTTTCCAATATTTTTCCCAATTTGGCGGCCTGGGGGATGGGCACGTCCACAGCGATGAGATTGTCCACTGCCCGTACCACGCTCGCTCCGAACTGGTTCATCAGGGAGGCATCCAGGCCTGCTTCTTGATAGATTGCGGGCGCTTCTTGAGAGGGATCTTTCACCAGATAACGGTCCATCTGGACTGGATTTTTGGCTGCGATGAGAACTCTCACGGTGCCTTTCTTTTCATCGTAGCTGAAGCCTCCCAGCACCAGGGCGGGATTGGCCGCTCCTTCGAGGGAGTTCCAGTTGAAAGAAGAGATGTCGTAATACCCCTGTGCCATGCCGTCGAAAAGGGTTCCTCCCTGGATTCCGTGAGCCAAACCCGCTCCCTTGCCCAGGGCCGTGAAGGCAATCAAGCCCGCCTTTTGCATATTTTCGAGGAGTTTACGACGGGAGGCTTTCTGTTTTCCATCCAGCGGCCCTGATTTTTTAAAGAGTTTGCCGTCTTCCGCGGTGAGGATATCCATCAGCAGCGTTCGACCCATGGAGGTCAGACGGAGATTACCCTGCGCATCTTTTAGAAAGAGCAATCTTTCATATTCCGCCTGCTGTTCGGGGTGAAGGGTGGGCTGGAGATATAATTTCAGGGCCTTGGTCATGGCGGTTTCCACGTCGCCTTCCGGAAGCTGGGAAATGAAAAAAAGGATTCGGATGGCTACGTGGAAGGAAAGCTCCTTTTGAGCATAGTATAGCTTCCCGTCATCGCTGGCGCTCAATCCGTATTGGGGACCGGATTCTTTTAGAAATTGCTGAACCTTGGGATTTAGGAGAGAAGCTCCTGATTCCGGGAGCTTGTACTGAGCCGCAGAAGAAGTAGCCAGTAGCAAGTAACAAGTAGCAAGGGCAGTTAAGGAAAGAAATTTTATTTTCATGAAAAGCA
>JACQJN010000161.1 GCA_016205085.1 Elusimicrobiota bacterium
GGAGGCCAAATCAAGCCCTTTGAGTTCCTCTAAAAAATCTTCTAAAACCAACCTGGATGGAGATGGGTCTAATTCTTCTCTGATGGACTTTCTACTGGCGCGCTGACAGCATCTCCCGTAGAAATCTGAATAGACAGGGCAATCTCCTCTTCTTCCGTGGGAATATAACCCGCCTTTTGCATCCTTTCTAAAATATTCTCCTTGCGCCTGACCAAAACCTGGCTTTCCTTGAGGGGATGGTAGCGGCGCGGATTGGGGAGAGTCACCGCCAGGGAGATAGCTTCCTCCAATGTCAGATCGGACGCGTGTTTCCCAAAATAGACCTGTGAAGCGGCTTCCGCCCCGTAAATCCCCGGCCCCCACTCAACCACATTCAGATAGATTTCCAAAATGCGCTTCTTGGAAAGCGCTTTTTCCATTCTCCATGCGATAATGGCTTCCTTCAATTTCCTCAGGAGGTTCTTGGATGGGGATAAATATAGATTTTTAGCCAACTGCTGTGTGATGGTGCTTCCCCCATATACATACCGTCCCTTTTCAAGGTTTCTTTCGATGGCAATTTTAATTTGCACAGGATCAATGCCATGATGCTGATAAAACACATCATCCTCGGCGATGATTACGGCGTGCCTTAAATGGGGGGATATCTCCTCATATGAAACCCAATGGTAAATTCTAGTCGGCTTCTTCTTTTTATGAATTCTAACATTCTCGCGAATGCGCATCATGTTGGTTTCCCGCACGAAACCGCTCTTAAGAGAGGATATGTCGGGCAGCCAAAATAGATAGCCTGCCACGCATAAAAGAGAGCCTCCGATAACAAATCGGAGCGTCTTTTCAACCCGTTGTTCAACCCTTCTGCGCATCCACAACTATTGATGCAAATCAATTGATGAAAATCAAATCTGTCATTTGACAGAAGTCATACCTCCCTCACCGCCCTCCAATCTATAATCTAGAGGTAAGAAAGAGGTGAGAAACATGTTAGAATTAATCCTGCTCGCGACACTAATAACCCCAACGACATTGAAAGCGCCATGGGTGGCCCAGGTGCAAACGTGCGTGTGGCCCCATCCCTGCGCAAAGCCTGTGATGGCTCAAATACAACCCTGTGTATGGCCCAACCGATGCGCCAAACCCCAACAAGTAGCTCAGATTCGGCCCTGCGTCTGGCCCAATCGGTGCGCCAAAATTTTTTCGTAAAGAAGGCTTGACGGCCCGTGCCAGTTGTTGTTAGACTTGGTGTTCTCAAACCTAAGTCATGTTCCCAGTGCCGTTCGCTTTCTTTTTATTACTTTTTATTCCCACCTCTCTCTGGGCGCAAAATAAGTCCGCTTCTCTCTCCACCACCGAAGGAAATGTAGAAGTTCAAAAAAAGGGTTCGACGGAATGGATGGGTGCCGCCGCCCCTTATGAATTGGATTTAGGCGATCAGATCAAAACGGGACGCCGCGGCAAGGCCCAAATCCTATTCCGGGATGGATCCCGAATAGAACTGGGACGCTCCACTCAATTTGAAATAGAAAATGCGGGCACGACCCAAAGCGTTCTGCGCCTGAGCTGGGGAAGGCTTCGCGCCTGGATCACCAGCGCCAAGGAGCGCCGCATGGAAGTGCGCACCCCTACCGCGGTAGCGGCCGTTCGAGGAACGGAGTTTTCCATGCAATACCGCAACGGGGTTACCACGGTCGATCTCTATGGCGGCTTGTTGTCCGTTTCAGACAACAAAGGCAACGAGGTCATGCTCAAGCCCAACGAGAGCATCGAAATCTCCCAGGCCCAGATGGGAGCCGCGCGAAATTTATCGGAAATCCAAGAGGCGCAGTCCCAAGCCTCCCGTCAAAATTTAAGGCGAGAGGTCGGATTGGAAATGTCCAAGGAAGAGGTGCTGTCTGCCGCCGCCAAGGAGATTAAGCTGGCGGAATTTCAGCAAGGAAAAGCTCTCATCGACGTCAACGGCAGCAGGGTGCGCCTGGAAGAGTACATCCTGAGGCCGCAGCCCGACCAGTTTAAATTCGTAGTCCTCAATGAAAGAGAAAACCGGTTTGATTATTTTTATTATCTGGGAACATTCAACACCACATTGCCCACAGACCTGAGCATCGCCTTAAGGCAATTGCCGGGATGCATCAGCTCAGCCTGCCAATACTATTTAACCGCCTTTGAGACGGGCCGCTCCAACACCCAGGACAGCATCCGCGAATTGGCATTGAGCGGACATATGGTGGATGTCAACAACAACTTGGATACCACAGACAACATCAGCTCTTATTACGATCCTCTCACCGATTCCTTCAAAGAGGTCACCTCGGGAACCGCTTTTTACCAGACCCTCTATGATAAGTATGGCTTTTACGTCAACGGCAACCTCAAGTACGGCTGGACGGGGTCCAACATCCAAAGCTATGGCCTAGACACTACCCCCGCCTCCACCACGGACCCCATCACCGGATCTGTTCTGGCCCAAGCCCTCCCCAGCCGAAGCGTAGTCTCCACATGGCCGGATTCCGAACTAATGAAACAGAATATCTACGAATCCTACAGCGACGGCACCTATATCAATTGGGACAATTACATCATCTCCGATGAAGGGAATGTGGCTAAAAGCTCCGTTTTCAGCGGAATTACTTCAGGAAGCAGCTTTAAATCGGCCCTACTGAACTATAACTACGAACAGGTGATCACGGCTTCCGAATTTCAGGGACGAAAAATCGACTTGGTAGTGGAACCTAAAATTTTGATTCGGTCAGGACTTATTCCATAAAAAGAAAATGATGAAATAGGGAAATGATGAATGATGAAAATTGAAAAGGAAGTAAAGAAA
>JACQJN010000151.1 GCA_016205085.1 Elusimicrobiota bacterium
CATTCCAGGTGAATAACTTTTTGGGCTCCTTGTTTCTCAATACGGAAGACTTTGGAACGATAGAGGATGTTCACTCCATCTTTGAGGAATGTCTTTTCAACTCTTTCGGCTGCATCCGGATCCTCTCGACTTAGAATTTGACCCGAGGTTCCTATGAGGAAGACTTTGGAGCCGAACCGGGCAAAGGCCTGGGCCATTTCGCAGCCTATGGGTCCTGTCCCGATGACGGCCAAGCGTAAGGGGAGTTCCGTTAAGGAAAAAACGGTTTCATTGGTGAGATACCCTGCCTCCTCAATCCCAGGGATGGGAGGGACTGCGGCCCGGGCTCCCGTGGCCAGGACCACTTTGGAGAATCTGAGCTTTTTGCCGTCCACCTCCACGGTGTAGGGATCCGTGAATTTCCCTTCCCCAATAAAAACATCCACCCCCAGATTTTTAAAGCGATGGACCGAATCGTTTGGGCTGATTTGAGCGCGCAGTTTGCGCATCCGCTCCATCACTTTTTGAAAATTGACTTTAACGCCAGGAGGGACGATTGTCCCGTAATCACCAGCATCTCGTACTTCTGCATAAATACGAGAAGCACGAATAAGGGCCTTGGACGGCACACAGCCGACATTCAAGCAGTCTCCTCCCAGAAGATGTTTTTCAATCAACGCCACCTTGGCTCCCAGTCCCGCGGCTCCTGCCGCAGTCACTAACCCCGCGGTGCCGGCGCCTATAACCACCAGGTTGTATTTAGACGCAGGTTTTGGATTCACCCAGTCCGATGGATGGACGTTTGAAAGCAGGGCTTCATTATGTTGATCCAGGGGTGTCATATTCATAGGGCTTTTTTGGCCAGGCGGGTGATGTAGAGGGTGACGGTTATAGTCGCGGCGAGGCCCAATATAGTTAGGCCCCATTCCGCGGGGGTGCGTACATGGTTTTCTATGTCTAATTTGGCTATATCTCCTATCAGCGAGCCGATGTAGACGTACATCACCGTTCCGGGAAGCATCCCCAACCAGGAGGCAAAGAAGTATTCTTTAAGGGAAACTTGAGTTATTCCAAGAGCATAGTTTAAGAGATTAAATGGAATGAGAGGGGAAAGCCGAGTGAGCCCCACCACTTTCCAGCCGCCCTGTTTTATGGCTTCGTCAATCGCTTTAAAGCGGGGATAATTCCCTATCTTTTTAGAAACCCAATCTCGCGCCAGGTACCGTCCTATCAAAAAAGCGGTTGTGGCTCCCAGAGTGGCTGCCGTGGACACATACAGGAAGCCCCAAAACAGCCCAAAGATTGCTCCCGCCCCAAGGGTGAGAATAAAGCCAGGGATAAAAAACACGCAGGCGAGGATGTACAACAGAATGAAGGCGATACCCGCCCCGGGGCCTAGACTTTGGATCCAGATCAGTGAATTTTTAAAAATATCCTGCATGATTGGCTCTGGAAATTATAAGATAACGGGACTCCCAAGTACAGCCAAGTGAAATATTTTACATTTGACGAAGCAGAAGCTATGATTCCGCAACTGGAGAAGATATTTTCCGTGGTGGTTGAGATTCGGACTAAAGCAGAAATAAAAATAAGGACGATTCAGAATTTGGAGAAACAGGAAAAGCTGGAGGTGGCTCAGCTGGCTATTGAAAAATCTCAGATAGAGTTCTTGGCCCAAAGTTTAGAGGAAGCCATTTCAGAAGTTGAGAAGATGGGAGCTGTATTGAAGGGATTAGATCCGCTTTGGTGGATTTTCCCTTCAAGCTAAATGGGGAAGAGGTTTATTTGTGCTGGAAATTTGGCGAGAAAGAAATCCAGCATTATCACGGGACAGAGGAAGGTTTTGCCGCCCGCAAATCCCTTCCCAGAAACCTTCTGCTTCATTAAGGAACCGTCTTTATACAGCAGGGGCAGATTTTGCGTAAGGTCTCAAAACTGTAGATGCCGGTGCTGTGGCCATCAGAGAAAAGATAATTGACGGCGTAGTTGCCCACCAATCGGGCATCTTTGAGCTGTAAATCTTGGGGAAGTGTTTTAAAATCCAGCTTGCTCTCTCCTGTCCATTCATCTTTGCAGGCGGCGCAGGGACATTGAAATCTTAAGTGCTGAGCAGGATAGACACTTTCATGTCCATCATCCCATATGATTTTGAATGCCTCTTCTTCAACTCGGACAAGTCTTTTGGGGACATAGTTAGCCTTAACCATCTTTTAATGGGTCAATGTGCTTTTGTATAATAAGGGGCAAGTCGGACTCCGTCACTCCTTGGCACCAGACACCTTCCGGTTTATCCGATGCAGAGGAGGACCAAATAATCACATTGGGACCCAGGCTGCATAAATCCATACAGCCGGAGCGGGCTACGCGGACCTTCTTTTTAAGACCCGCTTCTTTGACATAGGTTTTTAATTTCTCGCAAATAAGATTTCCTTCACGGCCGGGGTTGGCACAGGCTACCTTCCCCCCTTCTCGGGTGTTGGTGCAGACGAATATCATGCGTTGATAGGAAACTGATTTTGAAAGCATGAAACCTATTTTATTACATAAAAGAGTGGAATAAAACGATGATCCCACCACTTCTTTCGGCATTCCTGGCAAAGCCAGGAGAATTTTCCCCTGGCAAATTGGCCCTCGCTGGAAGCGAGGACTTGCATAAAGAGGTGGTGGGATGAAACAGAGGATGCTCGGGCGGACCGGAGAAGGGGTGTCGGAGATTGGATTTGGAGCCTGGGGAATTGGCAAAAGTTGGTGGGGGAAGACTGACGACAATGAATCTTTGCGAGCATTGCGCAGGGCGTTAGATTTGGGAATCACATTTTTTGATACGGCCTATGTC
>JACQJN010000152.1 GCA_016205085.1 Elusimicrobiota bacterium
CCTCATCAGCCTTCGGCCCATCACCCCCGCCCACGCCCAGGAAATTTTATCCCAACTCGCTCGGGGCAAAATACGGCAGACCATATTTGACTATGACGACACGTTGGCCGAATTCAAAAAACCCATTTCTCCCGAAATGGGTGCCGCTTTTGAGTCGGTTTCTCAGGCCGGGACAGAAATCATGATTCTGACCGACCGTCCCGACACCGACTCCAGAAGACCCGAAGACACTATATTGGCCTCTCTTTCTCCATTGACCGTCACTCAGAAATTATCTATCCTCCTCTCCTCCAGCCGGGGCACCCGGTTTCTGCTTTTTGACCGCAAGGGAAACCCCCTTCTCATCCAAGAAAATAAGGTCCAATGGGCGGAAAAAGAAAAGACAAACATTCTGGCGGCCGGAAAAATGGTGGCGGAGCATTACGGCAGCCAAGAATATAACGGCAGGGAAGAGGAATTAAGCGAGTACGCTTACGTCCGGTTTCTTCCCATAGGGTTACCCGTGGATCAGGTGAAAGCCGCCGCCAATTTAATGGAGTCCGAACTAAAGAAACAAGGCTTATCCCTGGAGGTGGTGGGCCGGACAGCCAAAAAACCGACCGATCCCCCCTACATCCACATCACCAAAATTGACAAGTCGTCTGCTGTAAAATATATCCGGAAAAACTATTGGCCCACTAAAAGACTGCGGACATTGCTCAGCCTGGGCCTTTCCCGCAAACTGGTTCCTTTAGTGCTCAAGATATTAAAGAAGCTGCGTTCCCGAGAAATCCTTCCCTCCCGCACCCTTCTCGTGGGAGATCAGTTTTTTGATACCCGAATGGCGGACCGAGAAATGGGAACAGGCGCTCCAGGAGCCATCACCATTTCCGTGGGGGGTACGGCCGATCCCCGCCTTGAAAATATATTCGTCTGGCCGAAAGAAGGGGAGCCCGCCTCTCTGGAAATTCTCCGCGCGCTCTCCCAGGACTGATGCCTCAAGTTCAATTGCTGGTTTGCGGAGCCAAGGGACGCATGGGGCAAAGAGTAGTGGCCCTGGCTGAGAAGGATTCCCGCTTTCAAATCCTAGGGCAGATAGACCAACACAACGCCTCCGATTTTACAAAAATATTAAAGTCTGCCGATGCCGTGGTCGAATTTACAACCCCGCAAGCTTCCCAAGAACACGCCCTCCTCTGCGCTCAAAATAAAAAACCTATTGTCATTGGAACCACGGGATTTAAACCGGATGAGCTGAACCAGATCAAAAAATGCTCCTCGGATATCCCCATATTTCTCTCCCCCAATATGAGCCCGGCGGTCAATCTGTTTTTTCATTTAGCCCAAATCGCAGCCCATAAACTAAAATCTTATGAAGCCAGAATCACGGAAGCCCACCATGCCCATAAAAAAGACAAACCCAGCGGCACCGCCTTGAAATTGGCGGAGGCGGTGCGGAAAGGCTCCGGCAAGGACTCCGTTCCCATCGAATCCATCCGGGAAGGAGAGATCGTGGGCAACCACACCCTTTCCCTAGAAGGTCCCTTTGAGGAATTGCAAATCACCCACCGGGCCATTTCCCGGGACATATTCGCCCTGGGAGCCCTGGAAGCCGCCCTCTGGATCACCCAACAAAAACCCGGTCTCTACGACTTCCTAGATCTGATGCAACTAGGTCATTCGTCCTAGAAATAGATAGGCCCATTGCCGTCCCTCGTTGGCCCCTAAGACCCTCCCGCATCCAAAGAAACCCTGCTAGATTAATATCAATCTATGATCTGGTTCACCTGGCTCTTAATGATCCCGCCATTCGCCTCAGCAGCTACGGGGCAAAAATGGATACCCGCCATCTCTAAGACACTTCCCCTCATCATTCCATTGGTCAACCCCACTGCCGCGGCAACGGTTATTCAAAATTTAAGCCGGTTAGACTTAACCAGCTCTTACGGACAAAAGGTCATCGCCCCTCTCTCGGAACATCTCAAAACTCAAAAAATAACGCTAAAAGCTTTCACGCAAATGCCTGAGTCTCAAAAAGCTCAGATTCTCACACAAGCTGTTCAGGAGCATTCCCGAAACGTCAACCAACAGGCCCAGCAAATTGTGGATGAATACTTCGCCAAAGAACCTGAAAAAATTATGGAGAATGCCCAATCAGCCGAGAATCTACTCCTTTTTTCTCACCCCTTTTTGGAAGAACCCCTCAAGAATGACCTGGCGAAGACACACGAACATTTAAAATCCCAAGCCGATCAATATAAATTAAAATTAGCCCGAAAAATAGTGGGCCGCGCCTTTAGGCTCTGGCACAATCCTTTCGAACTAGAAGAGGACTCCGTTGCTACGGATGAAATAGTCGAAACACATCCACCTGAATCCGCAAGTTTATACCTACAACTAACGCTTGCAAACAAAAATCAAAGAACCTTCGCTAAACTGGCGGCGGTCTATATTAATGAGGATACAAGCATAAGCGAGTTAGAACGTACTACCAGATTAAATCAATGGTTAAAGATAGCACAGCTCATGGCAAAAGCTATAAGCTACTGTTCTACACCAGGGTCAAATTCTAAACTGCATATTGAAATGCAGCTGGATGCAGTCGTTAAACTTTTAAAACCTCTCATGGACCAGCTTGACACCTACGTTGATCAGGACGACCAGGACCATGATCAGAAAATAGATCCCGACAC
>JACQJN010000002.1 GCA_016205085.1 Elusimicrobiota bacterium
ACCGTAGAAGCTTGTTGCATCCTAGGATTGTGATCGGCATTCCCTCCGGAATCACCGAAGTGGAGCGGCGGGCGGTTCAAGAATCCGCAGAACAGGCGGGGGCTAGGGAGGTGTATCTTATTGAGGAACCCATGGCGGCTGCCATCGGTGCCGACCTTCCCATTTCGGAGCCCCATGCCAATATGATCGTAGATATCGGTGGAGGGACTACCGAGGTGGCGGTCATTTCTTTGGGGGGGATGGTGGTTTCTAAGTCGTTGGATGTGGCTGGGAATGAAATGGATGAATCCATCATGCACTATTTTCGCAGGAAATATAATCTGATCATTGGAGAAACAACGGCTGAGGACGTGAAAATTCAGATTGGATCCGCTTTTCCACTGAAAGAAGAAAAGACAATGGAAGTCAAAGGTCGGGATCAAGCGACCGGACTTCCTAAAACAGTATTGATAACTTCCGAAGAAATTCGGCAGGCGTTGATGGAGCCTATCCAGCTTATTCTCAATGTGATCAAGGAGGCTCTGGAGGAAACCCCTGCGGAGTTGGCGGCAGATTTAGTAGACCGAGGGATGGTCATGGCGGGCGGCGGTTCTCTTTTGCGGGGACTGCCGGATCTGATTCGACAGGAGACGGAGCTGCCGGTAAATCGCTCGGCAGATCCGTTAAGTTGTGTGGCCATGGGAACTGGAAAGTTTTTGGAAGAGTTGGACCACATCAAACACGCCCGCGCTGATTTTGTCACCTCGTATCGCTTTAAATCTTAGCCTCCCTCCCACCTTCCTCCCCATCCGAACGTGCATAAGGAACAGCGCATTTCCAACATCCTTTTCTTCGGGTTCACCGGGCTCTCTTTATTCTGCCTGTTGTTGCCCTTGAACCAGTTGGTCCAGACGGCGCGCCTTCTTTTGGCGTATAGCTTTTATCCGACCATTTTGCGTGGACATGAGGCTACTGAATATTTTCACGATGTTCCTTCAAATTTCTTAAATCTGCTCCGAGCGGATCAGGACAACCGACAACTTCATCAAGAGCTCAAACAGCTTGAAATATTGAAATCCCAGATGGAAGTGGTGATGGAGGAAAATGACCACTATAGAAAAATTTTGGGTTTTGCCCCCCAAATTTCCTATACAGGCCTCTGGGCCCGAGTGATGGGCCGGGATCCTGGAAATTGGTTCCGGTCTTTTCTGGTGGATCGTGGAGGGCAGGATGGGATTTCTTCCAATGCTCCTGTCTTGGGAGTTTTCGAAGGGAGGGTGGGGCTGCTGGGGCGTGTGATAGAGGTCCGTCCCAATGTTTCCAAGGTCCTTTTGGTGACGGATGAGCTGTCTTCCGTCGCGGCCTATTTAAAAGACACGCGCTGGGAAGGATTGGTGGAGGGAACGGGAGGAACAAGGCTGAAAATGAACTATTTGCCCCTGGACGCTCAGATTCAAATTGGCCAAGAAGTTCTGGTTTCTCCTGCCAGCGTGGTGTTTCCTCAGGGGCTTTCCATTGGGCGGGTTTTCCGCGTTCTTCCTCAGGATCCTTTTTTAACCTTTCAAGCAGTGGAAGTAAGACCCGTTGTTTCGGTGGGACAGTTGAGGGAAGTATTTATCATCAAAAAACATTAATGCGGTTTATTTTTTGGATTTTTTTCTTTGTGGGGGCGGCCATGTTTCAATGGTGGTGGTCCTCCTATCTTTCTATTCGTGGCGTTGCTCCCCAATGTTTACTGATTTTTACGGTAGCCCTAGCCATTCATTGTGGACCCATTTCGGGCCAGGTGTTGGGATTTCTCTGGGGGCTGTTTCTGGACATGCTTGGGATGCATCTTTTTGGAGCGCATGCCTTGATTTTGAGTTGGATCGGCTATGGGGTGGGTCGGTTCCGCCGCCAGGTGGATGTGACGGATATGGTTCCGCAAGCCTTGATGATATGGATTTTGTCCCTAACCTATCTTTTGCTTTACAATCTTTTGGGCTTTTTGTTTGCCAGAGAGTTTTTCTGGTGGGGGTGGAAGATATTTTTGTTTGTCCCATTTTTTAACGTGCTGGTGGCTCCCTTTGTCTTCTATTTTGTGGGACTTTTTGACAATGATTAGAAGAGAACTTTCGTACACGCGTTTGGATGGGCTAACTACCAGCATCTATGTAATGACGGGATTGTTGGTATTAAGATTTTTAGATCTTCAGGTCATTAGACATTCCCACTACGCCAGAGCTGCGGAGCGCAACCGCACGCAGACCATTGTCCAAACAGCACCCCGGGGCAGGGTTTATGATCGCACGGGGGACCTCCTGGCTACCAATCAGGCTGCTTTTAGTTTGGTCTTTCTTCCCGGCCAAATAAAGGATCAGGATTATTTGGTCCAACTTTCAAAGGACATGGCTCCCTATTTGAAGAAGAATCCTGGAGAGCTTTTGGAAACGTTCCAGGAGTCCTTTGTGACCGGGTTTCCCACTAGATTGGCGGAAAATTTGGCGCCCGAGGTCATGTTTAAGTTGGCAGAGCTTCGTACCCTATACCCCGGGGTCGATCTGGTGGTGGAGGCTCGTCGGCATTATCCCCATGGAAATTTTGCAAGCCACCTGATCGGATATATAGGTTCCATCGATTCCAAGACCTGGGGCCGACTCCGCCACCGCGGAGAGTATCGCAGAGATTCCAGGATTGGAAAAGCGGGTTTGGAGAAACTTTTTGAACGGGAGTTGCGGGGAAAAGATGGCGGGATCCTTTTAGAGGTGGATGCCCACGGGAAACTTCAGGGGATTTTGCGTCGCATGGAGTGGAAGCCGGGAATGGATGTTTCCCTGACCATCGATGGAAACTTACAGAGGGTGGCGGAAGAATCTCTGCGGGCGTCTCATAGTCAAACCGGAGCCGTGGTGGTTTTGGATCCCCGAGACGGGTCCATTTTGGCTATGGCTTCTGTCCCTGACTTTGACCCCAATCTTTTTATTGTTCCTCAGGATGAAGAGGTTTCTGCCCGATTAAGGTCCTTGCCGGAGTTCAATTTGGCCATCCAGGGAACTTTCTCTCCAGGATCCACTTTTAAAATCGTGACAGCGGTGGCCGGCTTAAATGAGGACAGGGTTTCGCCTGGTTGGAAAGTGAGGTGCCCGGGGTATTACCAGTTGGGTCAGCGTACGTTTCTTTGCTGGGAAAAGAAGGGACACGGAGAGATGAATTTTCTTTCTGGATTTTCCCATTCCTGTGATGTCTATTTCTACCAATTTGGCCTAAAAACGGGAGCAGATTTAATTGAACAGTATGAAAGGAGGTTTAGGTTCGGGATGTTGACTCTAAGCCGGGACCGACAAGGTTTCGACCGCTTTTCTCTGCCTGGAGAGAAGAAGGGATTGGTATTCGGCCCCTTGGAGCGTAACCGGCGGAATGCGCGTTGGTATGATGGGGATACCCTCAATCTTTCGATTGGTCAGGGGGAGCTTTTAGTAACGCCCATTCAGATGGCCAATTTAATTGCCGTAGTGTCTAATGGTGGAAGTTTTTGGCGTCCTCAGTTTGTGGAGCGGGTCGTTTCCCAAGATGGAACGGAGATTTACAAAAGAAAACCTGACCTCATGGGCACCGTGGAATTAAGATCCGAGACATGGGAATTGTTGCATCAGGCGCTTATCAAAGTGACTCAGGAGGGGACGGGACGTGGTGTTGCCATCCCGGGTCTAGAGATCGGTGGTAAGACCGGGACGGCCCAAAATCCTCATGGGGAAGATCATGCTTGGTTTGTGGCTTACGCAGGGATTCCGGGACAGCTGCCGGAGTTGGCCGTAGCTGTTTTGGTGGAACATGGAGGACATGGCGCGGCCGCCGCGGTTCCTGTGGCTAGAAAGATTATTGAAACCGCATTCAAAAAGAAGAGTCATGGTTGAGCCTATTGGAAGTCTGGGGCGCGGAAGATCCCGTAGGAGCAGAGTCGATTGGCTTCTGGTGGGAGCTGTGACGGGGCTCTTAATTTTAGGCAGCCTGGCTATTTTGTCGGCCATCATTCCGGTCCCTTCGCATTCCCATATGATTCATAAACATCTGCTGGCAATGGTCCTGGGTGCCGTGGCTTTTTTCTTCGCCACGGGACTGCATTACCAAATTTACCAGGAACAATGGAAATTGACGTACGGTCTCTCTATTATTCTTCTGATCGCCGTGCTTTTGTTTGGAGAAACCTTGCGAGGTTCCAAGGCATGGTTTAAAATTGGCTTTATTTCTTTTCAGCCTTCCGAATTAGCCCGTATATTTTTAGTGGTCACGCTGGCCTCGTTTCTAAGTCGTAGAGGAAGCAAGATAAAGTCGTTGGGCACTATCCTCGGTGTGATGGGTTTATCTCTTCCTATTTTGTTCCTCATTATTAAGGAGCCTGATTTTTCTTCAACCTTTATACTCTTCCCTGTCATTCTGGCTATTCTTTTCTGTGCGGGAGCCAACCTCCTTCATCTCGGATTCTTTTTGGGGTGCGGCTTTTTGGGTGCTGTTTTTACTGTCCTATGGGTGTTTTTCTCTATCCGGTCCGAGTGGATAGAATCCAGCTCTGTGGTTCGATATTTTATGGAGTTGTCTCATCCCAATGTCGCTTTTATTCTTACTTGTTTGTGCATCGTGGGTTTTTCCTTACTGGCATGGTGGTTTTTTGTTCAGCTGAGAATTCAAATTCCGTGGTTCTATTTTGTAGGAATGGCCACTGCAGTTATTGTTGGACTTATTTTAGGCAACGTGATGGAAAGCCAAATGAAACAATATCAGCGGGATCGTTTTGTGGCTTTTTTAGATCCTGGGGTGGATCCAAGGGGGGCAGGGTATAACTCCTTACAAGCGCAGATTGCCATTGGTTCAGGAGGTTTTTTGGGAAAAGGGATTTTTTCTGGAACCCAGTCCCAGTTGGGTTTTGTTCCTGAGAGGCATACTGATTTTGTCTTAGCCGTGGTGGGAGAAGAGATGGGATTTTTAGGCAATTTGCTGCTTCTGGGGTTATATCTGCTCCTTTTGGGACGGATTTTCCAGGCGGCCAGGGTGGCTCCGGATTCTTTTGGATATCTTCTGGCTTGCGGGATTGGTTCTATGTATGCCTGCTATTTTTTCATCAATGCCGGCATGTCCGTGGGAGTTGTGCCGGTAGCCGGTGTTCCGCTGCCGTTGGTGTCCTATGGGGGCTCTAACTTGGTGACCACCCTGTGGTCCTTGGGCATTGTGGAATCGATTTATTCCAGGAGATATACGTTTGCTTAGTCCGGCTGTACGTTTTAGGATAAGATTGGCCAGGATGGCGGAGGCGAGGGTTTTTTCCCATCTAGAACAGATTCATCTGCTTAAGAATTGGATCAAAAAGGCTCATTTTCCAGAACCCTTTAGACTTTCTTTTGGACCGGCTATTTCGGTGGGGTATGAAAGTTTGGCGGAGTATGTGGATTTGCAGCTTTGCCGATGGATGAAACCGGAAGAAGTCTTCCAGAAACTTCAAGCTATTTTACCTTCAGGTTACTCGATGCTGGAGCTTCGCCGGATTCCACGGTTCTTCCCTTCCCTGGAAGAAGTTCTCAATGTGGTGGATTATGAAGTGTGGGGACGGTTTGGAATAGATGCCGAGAAGCCGATCTCAAAGCTTTTGGCTAAGGAACATATTTTTGTGGAAAAGATGAAACCGGGAGGCCGCCGCGAGCAGATAGATTTGAGAACACTCTTGATTAAAATGTTCTGGGAACGGGATCACCTGCGGCTTATCTTAAGATTTGGTCCTAAAAAGACCGTAAAACCGGAGACGGTCGTTTCGTTATGGATAGAACAAGGTTCGCAATTTCCGTTTCGGGTGCTTAGAAAAAATCTCTTTTCAGAAACGGCTTCCGGAGAACTTTTGTTGCCTTAGGGACCCTAGGAGCTTATATGCAGAGAGAAATTCTTGCCAATGTATCGCATGAGGAGACCAGAATCGCCATCCTGGAAGGTGGTCGGCTGACGGAGCTTTTGTGGGAGCGGCAGGGGGAGCAGAACATTGTCGGCAATGTCTATAAGGGTGTTGTGGAGAATGTATTGCCTGGTATTTCTTCCGCTTTTGTCAATATCGGTTATGAAAAGAACGCCTATCTTTACATCTCGGATGTTTTGGGAGGCAATCGAACGCCCATCGATCACATTTTAAAGAAAGGACAGGAGATAATGGTCCAGGTGGCCAAAGAGGCTATCGGGACCAAGGGCATGAAAATCACCATGGATGTTGCACTCCCCGGCAGATATTTAGTGCTGATGCCGCTCCAGGATTCTATCGGGGTCTCTAAACAGATTCTGGATCAGAAAGAACGAGATCGTTTGATGGGAGCTGTGGAGCAATTGGTGGGCACTTATCTTGCCAAAAAGGGAGTGGTGGTTCGGACGGAAGCGGAAGGAGCTTCTGAAATGGAACTAGAAAGAGAGACAAAGTACCTTGCCCGACTATGGGAATCCGTCCAAAAGAGATTTGAATCTAACAGAGGGCCACTTTTGCTGCATAAGGATTTGGATTTCTCTCTTCAGGTGGCCAGGGACCTTTTGACTGCGGAGGTGAAAATTTATCTTCTGGATTCCAAGGAAAGCTATAACAATGTCATCGATTTCATCGACAAGCTTTCCCCAGAACTTAAGGATCGAATACGGCATTATGACGCCAAAACCCCCATTTTTAAAGCGTTTGGGGTGGAGAAGGAAATTGAAAAACTGCGGGCTACCAAAATGGCGCTTCCCAATGGAGGAACGATCATTATTCAGGAAGCGGAATCTCTCTGCGCCATTGATGTGAACACGGGAAGGTTTACCGGTTCTAAATCACAGGAGGAGACTGTGACTCAGACCAATATAGAAGCGGCTCAGGAAATTGCCCATCAACTGCGGCTGAGAAATATTGGCGGGATTGTGGTGATTGATTTCATTGATATGAAGCGGGCTTCCAATCGCCAGCGGGTGATGGAGGCTCTGGCGCAGGCCCTGAAAAGTGACAGGGCCAAAGTTCGTATTTTGCCCATTACGCGGTTGGGCCTTGTGGAGATGACGCGTGAAAGGAAGCGGGAATCTACGGTCACCCTGTTAACGGATGAATGTCCCGAGTGCAAGGGATCGGGGAGGGTTCTGTCCGTGGATAGTATGCGGATTAAGATTCAGAGGGAGATCAAGGAGCTGACGGGGGACAGGCCCGGAGGCAACGTGAGAGTTCTTTTGCATCCTATATTGGCAGAGGCCATGAGAAAAAGTCAGGGAGTGTTGGAACGAAACGTCCACCGTTCTGTCAAAATACAACCTGATCCTGGAATGACTTGGGAAGACTATAGGATCATATTGGAATGAGTTGCAAGTCGCAAGTTGCAAGTCGCAAGTCATACCACTTGTCGCTTGTCACTCTCTTGCTTGTCACTTGTCACTTGTCACTTGTCACTTGTTCTTGGGGGGCCATTGAGGATATCCCGGTGGTGGTGAGCGGTAAATATATCGGGACTATCGATATGTACAGCGTGGGCAAGGAGCTTTATCTGGATGTAGAGGATGTGGGAAAAGTATACGGAGGGCAATCCTACTGGTATCCTGTCTCGGGGCGGATTCTGATACGCTTTAAGAGGGAGTCCGTTAAGTTTATGATCAGTTCGGATAAAACCATGGTGGGATCCGCGGAAGTAAAACTCCCCTATCCTATTTTAATTCGCGCCAATAAGGCTTTTATCCCCCTAGACTTTTTTCTGACAAGGGCCTTCGCCGAGTTGGTGGATATGGACACCTCCTTTGATCCCGGGACTCGGCTGATCAGTATAGAGAAGAGATCCAATGTGGGCCCCATCCAGCACTTCTCCTACGCAGACCACACCCGCGTGGTGGTCGAGATGGGATCCGCGCTTTCATTTCAATCCAGCGAAAAAGGTCAGACGAGAATCGGTTTTGTATTTCCGAACGGACAGGTAGATTGGACGGAGGAAGTCCGGATTCAGGATGGCTTGGTGAATACCTTAAGCTTTGTTCAGGAGAGGGGGCATGCCCGTTTGGTGGTATCTTTAGAACAAAAGCCCCTTAGAGTGGCCAAAAGCGAGTTGGGCAATCCCAGGAGACTGGTGGTGGATTTTTTCCGCTCTCAGAGCCCCTCGACGGTGTCCAGTTCTCAACTTCTGAAACGCCGCATCGTCGTAGATCCTGGGCATGGCGGCAAGGATAGCGGGGCTGTAGGTCGATACAGGTTGGTGGAGAAAGAGGTTGCTCTCTGGGTGGCCAAGGAGCTGGCTAAACTTCTGCAGGAGGAGGATCAGTTTGAGGTTCTCTTGACGCGGGATTCGGATAAATTTATCCCTCTCTCGGATCGTTCCCAAATGTCCAATGAGTTTAAAGCGGATGTTTTTATTTCCGTCCACTGCAATGCACACAAGGATAAACGGGAGCAGGGATTTGAAATCTATTATCTTTCGGAGAAACCCTCCGATCCTTCTGCCGAAAGCGTGGCGCAATATGAAAATGCCTCCTTGGAGTTTGAGGGCAAAGCGGTAGATGGAGAGAAAGCAGAGACCACGGCGCATCTTTTAGGGCTTTTGGCTCGGAATGAGTTTATCAATGAGGCAGGGCATTTGAGCGCGCTGATGGCCAAGGAGGTCAAGCGCAGAACAGATCTTCCCTACCGTGGAGTGAAACAGGCGGGCTTTTATGTTTTGAGCGGAACGTATGCCCCTGCGGTCCTGGTGGAAATGGGATTTTTGACAAATGCGGGAGATGCGGCAAAACTTTCCAATAGGAGTTTTAGGAAAAAACTGGTTTCGGGGCTCTATGCGGGTATTCTGGCTTATGCTAAAAATAAGGAGTGGTTGGAGCA
>JACQJN010000157.1 GCA_016205085.1 Elusimicrobiota bacterium
ATCAAGCTCAACCAGATCGGGACAGTGAGCGAAACGGTGGAGGCCGTGCAGCTGGCCCACCGTTCCGGCTATGAAACCATTATTTCTCATCGTTCCGGAGAAACGGAGGACTCTTTCATTTCGGATTTGGCGGTGGCGTTGAATGCGGGCGCCATCAAAACAGGGGCGCCCTGCCGTTCCGAAAGGACGGCCAAGTACAACCAACTGCTTCGGATTGAGGAGGAGCTTGGGAAAAAGGCAATATATGCGGGAGATAAGGTGTTTAGGATGGAATATGCTGCGTTGGATTAAGTGGGGGCTGGTCTTGGTGGTGTTGGCGCTTTTTTTCGGAAACAAGGGTTTCAGGAGCTTGGTTCGCAATTATATGGAGCTTAAAAAAGTGCAGAAAGAGTGGAGTTCTTTAAAACAAGAGGAAGCCGATTTGCAGGAAAAAATCCAGTTGGCGTCTCATCAGGATTCCTATATAGAGAAGCTGGCGCGCCGGGAGCTGGGATTGATTAAGAAAGGGGAATTAGAGTACCGGTTTAAGCCTTAGATTTTATTCCCAGTGCTTTCAATCTGAATTCCACCCACCGGAGAGCGCGCCGCCCCTCAGAATCTTCCGCCGGTGTTCGGTTCAAGGTTTCAATGGCCTGTTTGTATTTTTTCCATTGTCCCAGCCGGGCGCAGGCGACAGCCAGTTGGGCATAGGCCATCCCTCGGTCAGGGTCCGACTGAAGAGCTTTTTCCGCTGCGGCAGCCGCTTTTTCAGGCTGGTTTTTCTGATCATAGACGAAGGCCAAATTGGTCAGAACAGCCACGGCCACTCCTATGCTGGGTTGAAGCTTGAGCGCTTCCAGGGCCATTTCCTCGGATTTTTGCCAATCCTGGCGGCGCAGATACACTTCGCTGAGCGCCGCCCTGGAGAACCAATTTCCGGGAGCCTTCTCAGCGGTATTTTTCCACAGGGTTTCGTCGTTTTTCCAGACCCTGCAAGTTTGGAAGGATTGTGCCGAAAGAAGAAGCAGGGGTATGGAGAAACTAATTTTTAAAGCGGTGGATCTCAGGTTTTGGGATAGGGAAGCCGTTAGAAAGGCAATCCCTGCCATGGGAATGTACCAAAACCTTTCCGCGACCAGGGTCATCACCGGGAATATAAGGCTGGAGGATGGCAGAAAGGCAAAAACGATCCAGGAAAGACAAAATCCTAGGGGAGGTTTTTTCCAAGAGACAATCAGCGCGGTTCCTATGGCGAGAAGCGCAACCCAGCCTAAAATAAGCATGAGAGGAGCGGTGGATTCATAAACGGACAGATCGCTGTAGCTGGCTCTTAGATTCAGCGGCCAGGCCAGGAGCCTTATATGATGAAGACTGGCCCATCCTACATTGCCCAAGTGGGACAACCAGGAGTCTCCCCAGAGATGGCGTTCCGCCATGGTTCCCGTATGGCTGATCCTCAATATGAGATAGAGTCCCGTGACAGCGAAAAGCCCGACGTACACGGAGCGACGGAACCGATCCCTATGAAAAGATTTCCAACGCTTCATGACGAATCTGTCGACACAGGGTAAAAGCAGAATCAGAGCGGCCGTTGTCTCCTTGAACAGAAGTCCTAGGCTGTAAGTGAGAAGCAGTATCAACACCGTGGATATTTTCTTTTTCCAGGATAGGTACATATGGAGAAAGCATAGGGTAAAAAATAAGCTGGCCAGGGCCGCTCTTTGGCTGATCCAGGCGACCGGTTCTACTTGGACGGGATGCAGGGCGAAAATCAACGCCCCCCAAAAACCGGCCCATGGAGACGGGGTTATTTTTAAAACCGGGATGAGAGTCAAAAGAAGCACTGCATTGGCTACATGCAGCAGCAGATTCAAGACATGAAAATATTTTGGATTGTTTCCCCAGAGAGAGCGTTCTACGGTAAAAGAGGCCAAGAGGAGAGGTCTGTAAAAGTCTTTTTCCAAGCCTTCCAGATTTTTGGATTTGCCCGGTTCATGACGGACGGAATTGAGCAGGATGTGATCGTCGTAAACGAAAGAATTATTCAGGGTGGGCCAATAGGTAAGCAAAGTCCAGAGGCAGAGGAGCGTGGGCGGAAGGGCCTTCTTCAAGAAGAGGAATTGGCGCTCCATTTGGTGTGGAGCAATTTCACCATGTCCGTCAGAGAGACCATCCCCGCCACTTCTTCCCCTTCCATGATGGGAACGTGCCGGCACTGTCCGGCGGCTAAAATCTCGAAGGCCTTTTCAAGCGGATCGGAGACATCGATGGAAACGATGGTTTTATTCATGACGGCTGAAATTTTGGTGCTTAAAGGGGCCAGCCCTCCGGCCACCACATTCCGACACAGATCCCGTTCCGTAAATATACCCAGGGGCTTCGTCCCTTCTTGGGCCACAATCACCGACCCGGTGTTGCGCTCCTTCATGATGTTGGCGGCTTTAAAGACAAATTCGTAGGGGTCCACAGTAACCACATCCCGGAGAAGGAGCCGCGCGGTATAGCTCATTTTAGCGTTGTTTTTTGTGGTAAAAATTTCAAGTTTGGTGCATAAGAGTTTTGCCAGGTCGCTCAAGGAAACCATTCCCACCACTTCCTGTTTTTCGATGACCGGAACATGCCTGAAGCGGCCGGCGGCAAGGGCTTCGAAAGCCCGTTCAATGGGATCCGCGGCGTTGATGGAGATGATGTTTTTGGTCATCACTTCGGAGGCGCGGATTTTGAGCACGTCCAGGCCGTTCGCCACCACTTTGCGGCACAGATCCCTTTCGGTGAATATGCCCACGGGCTTGTTGCCCTGTTCCGCTACGATGACGGAGCCGGTATTGCGTTCCTTCATGGCGTTGGCCACCTCGTAGATGAGCTGGTTGGGTTTGGCCGTGACGATGTCCCGGATGACGAGTTTGGCGGTATATACCATAAGGGGACTAGTGTAGCACAGAAACTGAGTTTTGCGCAATCCCAAAAAGGTCTGGACCTTTCCCATTTTTTGATAGGCTGAACCTGACCGAGATTTGTCCTTAGCCCCCGGACCCCACCGAGGACCCTCCCGTGGTCCTCCCCCAATGGGGCCCCCTCCCCGCTACGGTGGGCTTACGAACAAATTCTCGGTCACGTTCCTCTCAGAATTTGACAGTTTTCCTTGGCCAGCGGGGTGGCTGGGGATTTGCCCGTGGTTTCCGCTCTGCCGAGCTTCAACCATTTCCGCGCTGTCCCGCTTCGCGGGAACCCCAGCTTGGTCATAATCCCCATGGGGTTGTCTCTTGGGAACCCTGGGTAGGGGAGGGTTTGGTAAACCCTCCCACTGTGGAGTCTGTAGGGTGGGGTCCATTCCTTTGTTGTTCGGCTCGGGGGCCGAGGGCAAACCCCAGACAGGCCCTGGCTGGCCGAATAACGAGATAAAGCGTCTTGTTTCGCCAGAAAACATAAAAAATTTGGGTAAGGTCCAGAACGAGGGACTTGACAAAAAATGGTGCCTCTGTTACACTCCCCGCGCCGGTCAATATAAAGAATCCCGCCGAGAAGGGGGAGGGCATGACTCGAGTCAAAAC
>JACQJN010000158.1 GCA_016205085.1 Elusimicrobiota bacterium
GCTTTGGGACGTACCAAACCTACGGATTAATGGATGTTTGGCACGACCCGCGCTGGCAAACTCAGACAGGACCCCATTTCATAAACTGGGTAAAGTCGTGGCGAGCCCCAAAAGTATTGTAATATTGCCTTATGTTGAAATGGATCGAAATTGATCTTTCCGCCATCGCCTCCAACTTGGAGACCATTCGAAAACAGCTGGAGCCCGGCGTTCAAATAATGGCGGTGATCAAGGCGGACGCTTATGGCCATGGGGCTATCCCGGTGGCCCATCTTTGCCTTCAAAAAAAGGTAGAGGTATTGGGAGTCCTCACTTTGGAAGAGGCCCTAACCCTACGAACCGCCCGAATCAAAACTCCCATCGCTCTTCTTTGCCCTCCCCCCCTCCAGGAAGTCAAAGAGGTTCTACGGCACCGGCTGATCCCCACGGTTGATTCCACGCAATTTCTGGAGGCACTCACACACCATCTGCCGAACTCCGCCCCTTATCCGATAACCGTAGATCTGGATTTCGGACTGGGTCGCTGGGGGATTCTTCCTCAGAAATTAAATTCCTTCCTGCAACACATCAAAAAACTGAAAAAAATAAAACTCTCCGGCCTCTCCACCCATCTGGACTATATCCCAGGCAAAAATGCGATAGAGGCAGAGGAGAAACTCAGCACCTTCAGCGACATCTGCGGGCAGGTAAAGCGACATTGGCCGCAGGTCATCTGCCATGCCGCCAACAGTTCCATCCTTTTAGATTTTCCGCAGCATCAAATGGGAATGGTCCGCATTGGAAATTTGCTATATGGGATCAATCCCACCTCCCGCCGCATTCCCCTAAAAAATCCCTGGCAATTCTACGCTAAAATTATTTCTATCAAAAAAATCCCGAAAGGCAGACCCATCGGTTATGGTAGCGAATATATTCCTACGCGCCCAATGACTATCGGGACTCTCCCCGCAGGCTATGCGGACGGGCTGACCATGGAGCCGGCGGAAAGGCTGATTCGGCTAAGAGCCGGTTTTAAGTATTGGGGGACTCTCAAGGGCCGCCAGATTCCATTCATAGGTCGATGCGGCATCTCCCACGTTTTAATCGATCTCAGCCAGGTACCCTCCGCAAAAATAGGAGATGCGGTTTCTCTCCCCATCCGCCGCACCGCCGCCAACACCAAAATTCCACGAATATATAAAACCCGCCCGGTTTAGGGAGGAGACGTTGTGGGCGAGAGTGAAACGGGAGCAGTGGTTCCTTCCTGAAGCGGAACCAATTCCGGCTTTTCATGATCCAACTCACAAAAGGTTTTAGGTTCGGTACCTTTCTGGAAGGTTTCCAAAATTTGTTTGGGGCAAGTGGGTAAAGCCAACTGGCCGGAATCAGAATCTACCTTCACGAAAGTAATTCCATCCGGCACCACAAAGTCCCTGGCAGGGTATTCCTTCAATACCTGCTTCATGATCTCGGTCCACCACGGAACCACCGTGGAACCGCCGGTCAAATCCTTGCGCCCCAAAGATGTATCGTCATCATAACCCATCCAGGCTGCCGCCACCAGATCCGGCGTATAGCCCACAAACCACAGATCCCGATGATCTTGGGTTGTCCCCGTCTTGCCCGCCAAAGGCCGATTGACCCTGCGGGCATAGCGCCCCGTTCCTCTCTCCACAACTCCCTTCATCATGCTTACCATGAGATAGGCAATCCTGGGATCCAACGCTTCTGATTCCATAGGCACATGCCGTTCCAAGATTTTTCCCTGATTGTCTTCTACACGCACCACCTCATACGAATCCACTCGGATACCCATATCCGCGAAGGTGGCAAAGGCATTGGCTAGCTCCAAGGGAGAAATCACCGAAGACCCCAACCCCAAAGCCGGCACCGGATCCAATCTACTTTTAATTCCAAGCCGATGAGCCACTTCTACCACCAAAGGAGGACCCACCCTCTCAATCAGCCAAACGGAGGCCACATTCCGAGACAGTTCCAAGGCCTTGCGCAAGGTAATAGGCCCCAAAAATCTCCCATCATAATCATTGGGCACCCAGATGTCGAAATCAGGATTCTCAGCGAAAGGAGCCGTGGCCAGGCTGATGGAAAATTGATCGGTGGCCCCCTCCAGCAATCTCCAATCCCTGCCATCATAATAATAGGCCACGGGAAGATCCTCCACGATGGAAGAAGGGGTGTAGCCGTTCATCAGAGTCGCGGTCCAGACAAAAGGCTTAAACGTAGATCCGGGTTGACGCAAAGCCTGTGTGGCTCGGTTGAATTGAGAGACTTTATAATCCCGCCCCCCGATCATCACACGGATGGCGCCCGTATTGACATCCAGGATGGTAAACGCCCCCTGAATCCGAGGAGGGACGGTAGACAGTTCCACATCCGAAGGATTCTCCTTTGCCTTCTTCTCCAGTTCTTTAGCCGCCTGTTCATCAAAAGCAGTCAGACTTTTTTCCATGATCTCTTCGGCAATTTTTTGAAGCCTTAAATCCAGGGTGGTATAGATCTTTAAGCCCCCCTTCCATAAAGTGTCCGTTCCGTATCTAGGTTCCAGAATTTGTCTCACGTGTTCCACAAAATAGGGGGCTTCGGTCCCCAGGGCTGGAGGCCGCTCGGTAGGAATCAGTTCCTGCAGAGCCTTCTGCATCTCTCCGGACTTAAGGTAGCCTTCCTGCATCATCCTAGACAGGACAATATTGCGTCGCCTTAAGGCACTCTCAGGATGGGTAAAGGGAGAAAAATTCGCAGGGGAGGAAATGAGCCCGGCCAGGAGGGCGCACTCTCCCAATGTCAGCGCCGAGACCTCCTTGGCAAAATAGGTGCGGGCCGCCGCCTGCACCCCATAAGCTCCGTGGCCAAAATAAATTTGGTTCAGATACATTTGTAGGATTTCTTGTTTGCTCAAGTTTCGCTCAATTTGAAAAGCCAGGAGAACCTCTCTAATTTTGCGGATCAGTTTTCTCTCCGGATTTAAGAAAATGCCGCGCGAAAGCTGCTGGGTGATGGTGGACCCCCCCTGCACCACGCGTCCCTTCCAAAAGTTGTATACCGTAGCCCTCAAGATTCCCCGTGGGGAAACGCCCCAGTGTTTGAAAAATTGATCATCCTCAACAGCAATCACCGCGTTTTGCAGGTCCACCGGGATGTGCGAGAGTGGAATCAAGGCCCTTCTTTCGGTAAACAGATCCGCAATCCTTTGCCCCCTCACATCATAGAGATGGGTGGTCAAAGAAGGAGTATACTCCTCCAAAGAAAAGATGGAAGGCAACCCCAACAAAAATTGCCGTAGGATATAGGCGAAAAGGATAATGAAAAAAGCAACGCAGGAGGTGTAAAAATAGAACCGAAAACGCATACGGCTCATTATACCTTGCCTCACATGGAAAGTCTAGAATGTGTATTGCCCCACCACCTGTTGGCGAA
>JACQJN010000033.1 GCA_016205085.1 Elusimicrobiota bacterium
CCCGCGCTGGCAAACTCAGACAGGACCCGTTTACAATATCTCTCATGTCATTTTCACCAAAATGTCCCCGACGATATCCGCCGCCTCATCCCCTCGGTCCGCCGCGTTGGAAAGATGGCGGTAGAGCTCCCTGGTTTTTAGGATTTCTATGACGTTCGGATTTTGAAACAACTCTGCCAATGCTTGCCGGTAGATGTGTTCCACAAAATTTTCCGTCTTCTTGGCCCGGATGATATGGTCCGACACAGAATGCGCGCGCGTAGGCAAAAGCCGTACCGCCGAAACAATGTCGCGGGAAGCGGTATGCAGGGCCTCCGCCATCTTCTTAAGATGCCCGTTGATGCGCACACCGAACAGCATCACCTCTTCCACCGAAGTCTTGGCATAATCCATCATGTCGTCAATGGCCCGGGAAAGGCCGAAGATATCTTCCCGGTCAATAGGAGTGACAAATGTTTGGTTTAAAGCTTCGATGAGGGCGCGCCTTAAATCGTCCGCCTGCTTTTCAATCTCCTGAACCACAAAACCCTTTTGAGTGGAGGGCGTATCGAAAAAATCGCAGAGGGCCTTGAGGCCCTCCTGTGTCTTTTCTGCCTGGTTCAGCAGCATTTTAAAAAAGTCGTACCGTTTTCGAAACCACCACATCATGTCTTTATGAGAAGCAAAATGAATTTTAACATAAAATAGGCCAGAAGTGCCGAGACGGGAAGGGTAATCACCCAGTTCAACGCAATCTCTAAAGCCACCTCCCATCGGATGGCTCTAGGTTGAACTCCCGCACCTACCCCAAGAATAGAAGAGGAGACCACCTGTCCCGTAGAAAGGGGGAACCCCATCAGGGTAGAAATCAAAAGAAGTCCCCCCGAAACAGACTGAGAAGCAAAACTATGGATGCTCTGGACCTTGTATAATCGGAAGCCCAGGGTTCGCACCGTGTTGCTCGCTCCCAACAAAACCCCCAAAGAAATGGCCGTAGAGCAAAGCAGCCTTACCCAGACCGGAATAAAATAGGCGTTGTCTCCCGGAGTCCAGAGCAACAATCCCGACACCAATACCGCCATACTCTTCTGTCCATCATTGGCTCCGTGAGCCAGAGAAAGAATCCCCAACCAGATGCGCTCCAGAAAACGAACGGCGCCTCCCGCCTTCACAGGTATTCCTTGAACCAAACGGTATATCCCTTTGATCAAAATCCAGGAAATCGCAAAACCCGCCAAGGGAGCCCCCAAGATTGCCAGGAAAACCGAACAAACCTTGTCCCACTGGACCGTGGCGAGTCCCGACAGGGCGGCAAAAGCTCCCACCCAGCCCCCCAGCAATGCGTGAGTGGAAGAACAAGGCAACCCCGACATCCAACTCACTCCTCCCCAAACAGTAGCGGCCAGGATGGCCGACAGGGCCGCCCATGGAACATAGGACCCCATTTGAGAAGAAGATCCCGCCACAAACACCATTTCCTGCCCCATCGTCCGGGCCACGGCGCTTCCCAAGAAACAGGCTCCTAAAAATTCACCCGCTGCCGCCAATAAGACTGCCTTCTGAGGAGACAGGGTTCTGGAACTCACCACGGTAGAAACCAGATTGGCAGAATCATTCATGCCATCCAGCAGAAGAAACAAGAAGGTGAGAACCAATAAGAAAATAGTTACAAGAGACATTGCCGCTTAATGTTTTGCAGCCACAGCCCCAAAATAGCCACCCTGAAAAATAATCCAGAATCCACCCGTCGGCTGCCACGCCGCAAATCCCGAAGATCCGCCTGAAGGCGCGGCACATCGAAAAGCTCCTGATCCTTTAAAATAGAATCCTGAAACACGGCATCCACCGACGGGTTCCTGGGATTTCGAATCCATTCCTCCCAAGGAACCCAAAAGCCATGCTTTCTCCGGCGCGTGATGGAACGGGGAAGAAATTTCTCCGCCAATCGTCTTAAAATCCATTTGCCGCGGAACAGACGGATCTTAAGCTCCGGAGACAACCTAAACGCAAACTCCACGACCGATTTGTCCAAGTAGGGCACCCTCGCTTCCAAAGAAGCCCCCATGGTAGATTTATCCACCTTCATCAAAAGACAGTCCGCCAAGACTGTTTTAAAATCAAAAGCCAGTATCCCGTTGAATCCCTTCAAAAAATCCAATTCCCGCACCCAGCCCTCGACTTCCCGCGCCTCTCGAGACAAAACCTCCCGGCAGAAAGCGGTTAAATATTGTTTCTGAGAAGGCACGGAACTGTGCTGCGCCACCTCCAGCCATTCTTGAAGAGTGCCCACCGGCAACTTCTGTCCCAATAGTTTAGAGCCCAGTGAAAAAACCCAACGGGGGTAGCCCTCCAGGCGCCGTGTCACATAAGCGGATTTGTATCGTCCGTACCCCGCGAAAAGTTCATCCGCCCCTTCTCCCGTCAAAACCACCTTCACTTTTTCTCTGGAAAATTTAGCCAGAAGATGCGTCGGAAGGATTGCCGAATCAGCGATAGGCTCATCCAAGCACGAGAGAAGCTTCTCCACTTGATTCAAAACATCCGCGGGCAAAATGACCGCATGATGCTCCGTCTTCAAAACTCTAGCCACTTCCTTGGCGTACCCCGACTCATCCAGCCGGCTGCCGGAAAATCCTATGGTAAATGTCTGGATGGGCCGTGAAGAAACGCGGGACATCAGAGCCACTATCAAACTGGAATCGATTCCTCCGCTTAAGAAAGCCCCCAAGGGCACATCCGAAATCATTTGACTTCGAACCGACTCTTGGAGAATAGACTCCAGTTCTTCCAAAACGCTCCCCCATGAGTCCCGAGAACTCCGCTGTCCATCAGAAACCGCCACCTCCCAATATTTCTCAAAATTCAAGCCTGAGCGGTTCACCGTCAGACTATGTCCGGGAGGGAGTTTCAAAACACCCTGCAAAATGGTCTTGGGAGAATGCACATAGCCGAAGCTCAAATAATCCCACAAGCCGACGGGATCCAACTGGACGGGAACTCCGCATTTCAGAAGCGCTCTCAATTCGGAAGCAAAGTACAATTTTCCCTGGAATGAAGTGTAATACAGCGGTTTTATTCCTACGGGATCGCGGGCCAGAAGAAGCTCTCTGCGTGAAATGTCCCACAATCCCAGCGCGAACATCCCATGGAGCAGGTTTAACGCCTGGCGGCCTTTTTTTTGGAAAAGGCGCAGAACCGTCTCCGTATCGCACTGCGTATGGAAACGGCAACCCATAGATTCTAACCGTGTTCTTAGTAGAGGGTGGTTATAGACTTCTCCATTGTAAACCAACGCCAAGGAACCATCCTCTGTCTGCATGGGCTGATGCCCTTTTTCCACATCCAATATAGAGAGTCTCCTAAATCCCAATCCAACACCCTCCTCAAAATATTCTCCTGAATCATCAGGTCCCCGGTGGGCCAGCGACTCCCGCATGGTTCGCACCACGCCAGGATCCACCGGACTGGCATCCAAAGAAACAACACCGCAGATTCCGCACATATTATAAAGTGATTATTTTCTGAAACCGTTGGGCATCCTGCCACATGGTAGCATTATTAAAAAAAACGTAAACCCTCATGCCCTCGCACACCTGCGCCAAACGCTTTAACTCCTCATCCGTATAGCCGTGACGATAAACAATGCGCCGGTTCTCATAAGCCCCGTGCAAACGGAAGTAGTAAAGCCCAGAGCGCGAAGTTTGAAATTTAAAATCTTGATTCTGAACCTTGAGCAGGGGGTCCATTCCGTTTAACAACTCTAAATCTTGGCACACCCTCCGCACCAGTCTTACATCCCAAGAACCCCTGGGCTCCCAAACAAAAAGGAAATCTCCTCTTGGAATTTTCTTAAAGAAACGGTACATGTCTCTTGTGGAATTGGCGTTGGGATAAAAACTGGAAGGAGTTTGAAACAATACGAACTTGGCCTTTAGAATTCGTGCGGTGCGCAGGGTGGCAGAGGACGCCTCCCACACTTCCTCCGTATCCTGAAAATGTCCCAGATGAGGCTTCTTTTTTTCAGGGACAGTCGCTGTCATGCGCCGGTAGGTGGAACTGGATGCAGGATGGGTAATCACCTGCCAGGCCTTGACTGAAAATTGGAAAGAAGAAGGAGCCTCTTTCGCCCATTTTTCCGCCGTGGCCGGACGGGGGGGTTGATAAAAGCTAGAATTGATTTCCACTACGGAAAATCGCTCCCGGTATTTCTGTCGAGCTACCGGAAATCCGCAGCAGCCAATCCTTATTTGTTGCATGGGAAAATAAAAGAAGGAAGTTAAGCAGAAACGAGTTTCGGAACAGGATGAGATGTTTTGGTATTTAAAAATCTTCCGATGCGAGCCACAGCCTCCCGGATATCGGATTCCTCGCACACCAAAGCAAACCGGACATAGCCCTCCCCGTAAGGACCAAATCCCACTCCGGGAGAAACCACCACACCCGTACTTAAAATCAGTTTTTCCGAAAAAGTCAAAGAGCCCATCTTCCTGAATTTTTCCGGAAGCCGGGCCCATACATACATACTGGCCTTGGGTTTTTGTACATGCCAGCCGATTCCTCGCAAGACTTCACAAAGCACATCCCGCCTGCGGTGATAAAGTTCCGTCACCTGGCTCACGCAATCCTGGGAAGCGTTCAAAGCGGCGGCGGCCGCCTTCTGCAGGAACCCAGGAATCCCATAATCCAAGAAAGATTTAAATTTAGCTAATTTACCGATGATCTCCGCATTGCCGCAAGCCCAAGCCACCCTCCATCCCGCCATAGAATAGGTTTTAGAAAAGGAGTGAAATTCCACACCAAAACGTCTGGCCTCCGGAATTTGAAGAAAGGAAGGCGCCTGATATCCGTCAAAAGCAATTTCGGAATAAGCATTGTCGTAAAGAACGAAGCAGCGATATTTTTTTACGAATTGAACCGCCTGTTTGAGAAAATCTAAACCCTCCAAGACAGCCCCCGTGGGATTGTTGGGATAGTTGAGAATCATCACCCTGGCTTTACGAGCCACGACTTGAGGAATTTTATTGAGATCGGGAATAAACCGATTTTCCTCTCTTAAAGGCATCCAATGGGCTTTGGCTCCAGCCAAAAGAACTCCGTTGCAATGAACCGGATAACAAGGGCTGGGCACAAGAGCCACATCTCCTGAGCTTAAGTAGGCAAACATCAGATGGGCCAGCCCTTCTTTGGAGCCAACCAACGGCAGCACCTCTGTTTCAGGATCCAAAGTCACGCTGAAGCGCCGGCGGTACCAGTCCGAGATGGCGCATCTCAACTCCGGAAGACCCTTGGTTTGAGGATAGCGGTGGGTCCATGTCTCCTCTTTGACCGAACGCACCAGCTCCTCCACCACGTGCGAAGGGGTTGAACGATCCGGATTGCCCATCCCTAAATCTACGATCTTAAGGCCCAAGGCTCTGGCTTTTTCCTTGAGAGTATTCAATCGGACAAAAAGATACGGAGGCAGGCGGTTCAGATTCTTAGAAGAAGCTGGGAGCATATTAAAACAAAGATACCTCTGGTTTTTGAGTGCGCCGCTGAATGATCTCGGGCAAAAAAGTCGAATAGCGGAATAGAAGCCAGGCTAAAGACAGGCAAGCCAAACCATAGACCAATTCAAATCCCCCATAGCGCAGCCACTGATCCCGGGCAACAAACTCCCAAGGCCTCAAAGAATATTGGTTAGACTCCGGTTCCCCACAAAACAGATCATAAATCGCCTTAAGCAATACAATAAAACCCCAAGCGGCGAACATCCAGCCGGAGATTCTGCCCAAACCACGAATCTTTATTTTTTCCAAGAGGCTTCCAACGTGCTAGCGCTTGGAATATTGGAACCTTTTCCTAGCCTTGGGTTGACCGGACTTCTTGCGTTCCACCATGCGGGGATCACGGGTGAGAAATCCTTCTTTGCGCATCAGTTGCTTTATCTTTTCCCCAGTCTGAGACAAAGCCCTAGCCAGGCCATGCCGAATCGCTTCGGCTTGGCCGGTGATACCACCCCCATAGACCTTCACATAAAAATCGAATTTTCGTCCATCCTCGGCCACTTGGAAAGGAGAGAGGACCGACACTCTTTGACGCTCATGTCCCTGAAAGTACTCCTCCATGCTTTTAGAGTTGACAAGAATCTTTCCCTGGCCATTGGGTACCGCTCGCACCTGCGCTACCGAAGTTTTTCTGCGACCTGTAGCGAGGATAGAATCGACAGGGGTCATGTCTTTGCCTCAGCTTGAATTTTATCCACCTGTCCGGTAGGCAGGGATTTTGGGACCGGAAAGGGTTGCTGCTCTCCAGGGTAAATCTTAAGTCGTCTCAATTGATGGGTTCGCAGTCGATTGCTGTCCAGCATGCGCTTGACCGCCAAATAAATTATCTTTCTGGGATCTTTAGACAATTGATCTCTCACAGGGATGGTCTTTGCGCCGGAGGCATGTCCTGAATGCCGAAAATAAAACTTCTGGTTCATTTTCTGTCCCGTCAAGCATATCTTGGAAGCGTTGGTAACCACTACGAAATCCCCACAATCCAGGTGAGAAACCCACTGAGGTTTTCCCTTCCCCATCAAAAGAGAAGCCATCCGGCTGGCCAAACGACCCAACACCTGGCCCTGCGCATCCAAGAAATGCCACTTCCGACTGGACTCGAAGTCTTTCGCGACCGGCATCCATGTCTTTTGGGGCATTTTGTTATTGTACCAAATAAGTACCGGGCTCTACAAACCAAAAACCGTTTTTATTGGCAAAGCCTGCCGCTTCCGGAACCAAAAAAACCGGTGCCCCCCAACCCCTGTATCTGTGTCTCTCCAGCCCTATATCTGGCGATAAAAGCCATCAACATATCTTTGCCATGGACAAAGAAACGCGTTCTATCCGTTGCCGTTTCTTGAACGGTGCGCAGAGTGAACTCTCTTTCCAGCACCACCTGGGGGCATCCCGTTTGCTGGATGAGCCATTGAAGCTCCGGCGACTCCACTTCTTCATACCCAGCCAGCCTCAAAGCGGTCACTTCCGGAGAATCTCCTTTGTTTTTGCTGGGTACGCCGGGTTCCTGTGGAATCGGCTCTGAGGGCAAAATCCATTTTTTTTGACCGCTCAAAAGAGCCCGGTATACGGCTTCTCCTTCAGGGGTCAGCTGTCCGGAAGCATTGTAGACAGGCTCCCCTCTGCGATCACGCAGGAAAAAAACATATTTGGCCTCCACTCCGTTAAACTCAAACGCCCGAAGTGCATCCTGAGAGCGGAAGAATTTATATTTTTCGAATCCCTGAGCTGTCAAGAGAAGGCGTATGCGCCCCGAACGCTCTTTCTTCTCCATCACGAAAACTTTAAGAAGGGCTCCCCTGGATTTCAAATAGTCCACCGCTCCCGTTTTTTCAGCCTGACGCATTTTTTGAAGCAATTCCTTTTCCTCCCGAGCAAACTCGGTGCGGGCAGACCCTAAAATTCCCCTCTCCACCATTTCCGCCAGCAAATCTGGAATTTCCTCTCCTTTCTCCTCCGCGCGCTTTAATCCTGCTTTAGCTATGGGATTCGCAGGTTCCACCTCCAGTCCTTTACGATAACTTTCCACAGCTTCCTTCCACAGTGCCCTGGACTCGTAATATCTTCCCAATCCAATATGGGCATTGGCATCTTGAGGATTAAGCTCCGCCGCCTTGCTATATTTTTCAGCGGCCAGATCCGATTGCTTCTGAAGCCAGGCGATATCTCCCAGCCGGGAATAACAATAGGCCGCCAGGGGAGCGCCCTGCGGCAAAAATTTCAAACCTTCTTCAAACTCCTCCTCCGCCTCCTGAAGCTTCCCCTGCAAAATCAGAATTCCACCCAAACTGATGTGCCCGTTGGGATCCTGAGGCTTATATCGCAAAGCCTTTCTAAACTCCTGCACCGCTTCCGAATACTTCTGTTGCTCGTAGTACTGCCGGGCCAAAGAAGAGTGAAAGGCGTGCAGATCCTTGCGCTGTTTGCCAGGCTCCGCTTTTGCGGAAGAGCTCTCGATTTTCCCCCGGAACATCTGGCCCAAGTATTCCCTGGCGATATGTCCCGCCTCTGCCTTGGGGTCCAAAGCATAGGCTTTGCGAAAAGCCTTCTCGGCTTGAGAATCTTGCGAAAGAGCCAAGTGAGCCACTCCCAAATTGGTGTATACCGCAGCCAAACTTATCCCGGAACCCAAGGCGGATTTTCCCTCGCTGGCTGCGATGGCGGACTGATAGGCTTCAATAGCTTTCTCCATCTGATCCTGTTCGTAATAACCTAACCCTAAATCATAATAGGCCAAAGCATATTGGGGATCGTTCCTGACGGCAAATTCCCATGCCGTCACCGCTTCTTTTAAATTACCGGAAGCGTTATGCACGATTCCCAACTCGTGGTAGGCTTGCGCATTCCTGGGTTCCAGTTCAGTCGCCTTGAGGCACTCCGCGACGGCCTCTTTCAAACGTTCCATTCCCGACGTTCTATAATCCCTGCAGCGCCGCAAATGGGTCTGGGCATTTTGGGGCTCTTCTGCGGAAAGACAGAAGAGCGAAGCGCAAAAAGCGAAAAGGGAAATTCCAACTGGGAAATTCGGGTTAGCCCGCATGTACCTTGGGTAAAACCACTCCCCTCTGATCCTGATACTTTCCCTTGCGGTCCGCATAAGACACCGCACACACCTCGTCCGATTCCAAAAACAAAAGCTGGGCGATCCCCTCGTTGGCGTAGATTTTGGCGGGCAAGGGCGTGGTGTTGGAAATCTCAATCGTCAGATGTCCCACCCATTCCGGCTCCAAAGGAGTGACGTTTACGATGATCCCGCACCGCGCAAACGTGCTCTTGCCCAAGCAAATGGCCAACACCTTCCTTGGAATCCGGAAATACTCCACCGATCTCGCCAGGGCGAATGAATTGGGAGGAACCACGCAAATCTCTCCCTTATAATCCACAAAAGATTTCGGATCAAAGTTTTTGGGATCCACGATGGCGGTATGGACATTCGTGAATATTTTAAACTCATCCGAGACGCGGATGTCATATCCATAAGAGGAAAGTCCATAAGATACCTTCCCACCGGAAATAAGATGGTCCTCGAAAGGCTCGATCATTCCCTGCTCCATGGCCATTTTTCTTATCCATCGATCTGATTTAAGCATGTTCTCTCCTTTCTCCGCACGCATTCAAAAAAAGGCGCAGGACACAAGAGGCTTTCTCCCAACCGCTCAAAGAAACCTTCTGCCCCCAAACATCAAAACCGGCTTCTCGGATTTTCTCCAGCAAGGATTCATAGAGTGAACTCATCACTGCCGCTGGCCGCATATTTCTCCGGTCGTCAGGATGCAGACTCCCCAAAGCCTTCCGGTAAAACGCCTTGGCTCTATCATACTCAAATTGCATCAAGGAGATAAAATCGGGGGAGTACTTTTTTTCCCGGAAAGCTCCTTCTTCACAGCCAAACCGTCTTAAATCCTCCATCGGCAAATAAATCCGATTCCGTTGAAAATCCGATCCTACGTCTCTTAAAATGTTGGTCATTTGAAAAGCATAGCCCAAATAGCGTGCGTAC
>JACQJN010000160.1 GCA_016205085.1 Elusimicrobiota bacterium
GGAATAAAAGAATCCTCACGATATATCTGGAAAATAGCCCGGAGAGATCCCAACCTCAATAAGCTCCGCGTGAAGAGATTTCTGCCAAAAGTAAATGCGGAATACCTGGCCCTTTGGAAGGACAGGGCCGCCACAAATCCGGAAATGGCCAATGGTATCAATACCGAAGAGGCTTTGGCTCTCCTCTCACAGCTAAAAGGCGTGCAAAAATCGGAGGAGGGTGGGGTCCATGTCATCAACGGCACCTACTTTAAGGATTTACACGGTGGCCAGGAAGCCGTTATCAAAAAGGCATTCCATAGATCCGCCATGGGAGAGTCTCGTGTTTATCACGTCACCAACGACATCCGCTTTGAAGTTTTGGCCTTCCATCTAGATCGGTTTTTGGGAACGAATTTGGTGCCACCCGTTGTCCGCCTAAACCAGGACACCATCGCCCAGTTAAAAATTTCTGCGTCGCCCATCACCATGAAGAAAGCAGCAAGGAATCCAGCCAATCTCATGGACCTTTCTCATTTGAAAATTCTGGACATTCTACTGGGGAATGTGGATCGGGAAATGCCAGGCAATCTTCTCAGTACGGAAAGAGGAAAATTAGTGGGCATTGATTTCGACCTGTGCTACCCCAGCCCATGGGCTGTCCCTGAAGCCGTGGAGCACCATCTGCAAATAGAAAACGTGCTGCTGGAACCGGATCGCAAAGTGGGAAAATATGGGGCTACGCCAGGGATTTTTTCTAGGCAAGTTCTAAACCGCCTGCGCATCTTGGACCGGGAAAAGATACTGGGATTGGCTCAGGAAGGAGAAATTGAGCTCAAGGAAAAGGAAATAGAAAGCCTTCTTCTCTATCGCCAACTCATCTTACAAAGAGTAGAAGAGTGGAAAAAGCAGTACGGAACTGAATTCATAGAAATCGATTAAAAAAGAAGAGAGGCACAAAAGCTGTCCTCCTTTAATTCGGAGCTTTTGTGCCTCTATTTCTAAGTATTGCCCAAGTTTTTTATTTTGTCAAGACCCAAAAAGGTCCTAGGGACTCAATCTAAGTCGAACGGCCGTTCCGGAGGGGTTATGTCGCCTTCTTTCCGGATTCTCTCTTTCTCTTTTTCAAACTGCTCCCGCAGCTTCCTTTTTCTCTCTTCTTCCGATTCTTTGGCGGTTGAAAAATACTTCTCTCTACTTTCCTTATCCTTCTGGAGTTTCTGCATCGCCGCCTTCAATTTATCTCCACCGGGAGCCACACCCAATGAAGAAGGAGGCCATTTTTGAAGGACTTTGCCCGACTCCCTGTCAATTTCCACAGACCCATGACAAAAAGGACACTCCACAATATGTCCACTAGCCATAAACCTTACCTCCTAGAGCAGAATGTGTTCTGGCAGAAGGGGCTTGCCCAGGGATTTGCCCGTAAGCCCCTGTAGCGGAGAGAGGGAGGACCACGGGAGGGTCCTCAAAAAGGGTCAGGGGCCAAGGGTAAACCCTGGGCAGCCCATCATCCACTTCACCAATAATGAACCGTCACCCCACACGCCCCCGCCAAGACAAAAATAAGCGTCGTATCCAAAAATGGCAATAGAAAGAAGCATAAAAGAGCCACTCCCACAGAGCTCCAACTCACCAATGCCTCCTGGATCAACCCGCTCGCGGCCGCCAGGACCGCCCCCACCGTAACCACCTCTATCCCTCTGAAAAACGCCCGGGCGGAAGCATTGGCACGGATGCGTTCAAAATAGGGAACCAGGGACAGAAGAATCACAAAACAAGGCAGGAACATACCCAGAGTGGAAACGAAAGCCCCCAGCAATCCCGCCGCTTTATAGCCCACAAATGCGGAGGTGATGCTAAGAGGACCGGGGGTTGCCTTTCCCAATCCAAATCCCACCAAAAACTCATCCGCCGTCAGCCAATGGAGCTTGTCTACAAAATCCTGGGCCATGAAGGGAACAATGACATACCCTCCTCCGAACACCATGGACCCTATTTTAACCATCTTTGCGAACAAAACCCCCAGTTTGGCCCAAGGAATGGAGAAAGAGGACACAGGGAAAGGCGATATCAATAGGTAGAGCGGAAAAACAGACCACAGAGCCGGCTGATTCATTTTCTCGAATACCATCCCAAGAACCCCACCCAAAAATAACGCCGGAAGCACGGGCATTTTAAAGTAGTAGCAGAATATAAATCCTAAACAGAACAAAATCAGATGCCCGGGACGGACAACGCTGCTTCGGGCCATGCGGTAAGCCGCATCCACCAGAATAGCCACCACCGCAGGGCTTATCCCACTGAAAAACGCGGCGATGGAAGGAACGATCCCATAGCCGTAGTAGATAAAACTCAGCAAAACCATCATAAAAAAGGAAGGATATATATAGCAGACGCCAGCCAGGATGCCTCCCCCAATCCCACCCCTCATATAGCCGCAATAGATGGCCATCTCAGTTGCGGTAGGACCAGGAATAGCCTCCATGAGTCCAAGAGAACCCGCAAACCATGAGGAACTGACCCAGTTTCTCTTTTGAGCCACCTCCTTCTCGATATATCCTACGGCAAAAGGTCCACCGAAAGCGGTGGCTCCAAGTTTGCTAAATAAAAAGAATATCTCCCAAAAACGCGAGGAGGTCAAGACAAATTCCAAACAGGGTGCTGCTGGGGGATGACTTTGACTTTCCTTAAGAATCGGGAGGCCTTACGTGCAATCTCCCACACCAGCAGATCCGACATGGGTTGGACGCGTTCGGCAGGGTTGAGAGTGGAGGAAACAGGGGTGGCCGGCTGAAGAACCAGGGGAATCTCTTCTGAAACAGATTGGATCATCGCCACAGCCCTTTCCACCTCTTCCGGTTTGGAGGTTTGAGTCAACACAATCTTAATGAAAGTCTTCTCGGGAGCCACCGCCAGAAATTCCCGGTGTTTCTCCCACAAATCCAAGCGCACAGAAGAAGGAATTTTTATGTCCGCCGCTATCACATGCAGATGATGTTTTAGTTTCTCCAGCGCGGCGGGAAGAGTTCCATTGGTCTCCAAATAGGCGCGCAATCCCTGTTGGTGTATCCAAGGAATCAACTCTTCCAAAAACTCCACATGCAAAAGGGGTTCTCCCCCGGTCAGAGAAACAGATCGGTGAAAACGTTGAAGATGGAGCTTTAAAATGGCCGAACGAACTTCTTCCTGGGTCATTCTTTTCCCAGAAGCAAGAGGGATCGTTTCCGGCTCATCACAGTAATCACATTTAAGATTGCACCCCCCAAATCTCAAGAAAATCTGCCTCTCTCCCAAATACAATCCTTCTCCCTGAAGTGAGGAGAATATTTCAACTACATGCGCCGAGTCTTTAGAAAATTTCATCAGACCATCTCCAGAGCAGGATCGGAGACACCGGCCTCTTCAAATCCTTTCGCCCTAAGTTTGCAGGAGTCGCACTTCCCACAAGGTCTTTCTCCTCCCGCATAACAAGACCAGGTAAGCTCCAAAGGAACCCTCAGTTCTGTTGCCAAGCGGACGATCTGGGCCTTGGTCATTTTAATTAATGGGGTCAGAATGGCGATCCGCACACCCTCCACCCCGGATTTGGTCCCGAATTTCGCGGCTTCCTCATAGGCACGGTAAAACTCCGGCCGGCAGTCGGGGTATCCGGAATAATCCAGAATATTCGCCCCGATGACAATGCTGTCCCCCCCTGTCGAATCGGCGAGTGAAACAGCCAAGGAAAGAAAGAGGGTGTTCCTTCCGGGAACATAGGTGGAGGGGATTCCGTCCTTGCCTATTTTTTCCAATGGATTGTCCGGAAGACTTTTATGAGAATCCACCAAAGTGCTGTCCTTGAACCAAGCCAGATCGAGAGAAACTTCCTCAAACGGAACACCCGCTTTTTCCGCCACCTGCCGCGCGGACTCCAATTCCCTAAAATGCCTCTGGCCATACCGAACCGAAAGGGCGCGGCAGGAAAAGCCCTTAGACATCGCCCAATAAAGAGCGGTGGCAGAATCCAGTCCTCCCGAAAGCAAAACCACCGTCTTTTTCAGTTCTAAGTCCTGAGTCCTAAGTCCTAAGTCATTGACCTCGGACAATTCCTGGATGGCGAGGGCGGCGGACTCACGAACCTCCTCCTCGATTTCGGCACTTTGGAGATCCCTCACAGAAAACCACTTCATCTGTTCATGCTCAGAATGCGCCAAACGCGGTTCCCCGGAAACAGCCTGGCAGAAATAGATCAAATCGATATGCTCGTGGTCTCCCACATTTTCCAACTGAAGATGTCGAGGCCGATAGAGATAGTGTACCCGGCCATTAGAAGGATCGTGGCCCCTTTTCTCCGCTACGATTTTGACGGCGAGCCCCGTCTCTTCCTGTATTTCCCGTAGCAACGCTTCTTCCGGATCCTCCCCGGAATCAATATGCCCACCAGGAGGTAACCACATCCGAAGCTTCTTGTGAAAAAGAAGCAGAGTTTTTCCCTCCCTCACCACATAACCCGTGGCTACGAAGTGTTTTTTCAAGGTTCTGGAATTCCCAACTTCCGGCAAATTTTTTTTACCGTAAAGTCGGCAATTTCCATGTGTCGCGTTACGGGTATTTCTTGTTGGGTCGCTGGATTTTGATAGATAGAATACTTTCCACCCTCCCGCACCAAGATACAGCCGCTGTCAGTCAAATGCCGAACGAAGTCACGCCTTTTCACACACGCCTCCACCCTTAGCAATCACATCTATTTCTATATCCACTCCTCTGGGAAGATCCGATACTTCCACTGTCGAACGAGCCGGAAACGGTTCTCTAAAAAAGGAGGCATACGCCTCATTCATCTCCTGAAATTGGGAAATGTGCTTGAGATAGACCGTAGTCTTGAGAACATGCTCAAAGCCCAGGCGGCCCGATTTTAAAATCTCTCCTATATTTCTCAACACGCGCTCCGTTTGAGATTTTAGGCTTCCCGGAACCACTTTCCCGCTCAAGGGATCAAGAGGGATTTGACCGGAGATAAAAAACCATTCCCCCTCCCTCACCGCCTGGGAATAAGGTCCTATGGCTTTGGGCGCATCAGGCGTCTCGATTTTTGTCTTCATTTAGTGTGCCGCCATCATTACCCCTGGCAAAAAAATGAAACACGGTGTATACTACCCTTGACCCAATGATGTGGATGTTAGTTCAGGCGATAACCCATGATGGATCTTACATTCTTGATCGAGGGTGGAAGGATTCAGATCCTTGTGCCATGGAACAGCGTATGGCACGCCGAGGATCCTCATCCGAGGGTACGCTTGGGCCGGGAAGTCCCTGACTCCCCCTCTGTTTGGATCGTCGTCAACAAGGGCTAATCTTCCTTCCAAAATCCAGTCAATATAAATCCCGCCGCTACCACACTAAAACTCTCCGCAGCAATGGTGACCGGAATCATCCACTTTTTACGAGGATTCGCCTTAACAAGGCCCACCACCAGCCGTAAAAGTATCAGGCACAATACCAGCATCCCTCCCAGCACAACCAAATTTCTCTTAGTCTTCGACATTTTATCTTAAAACCCACTTGCTAGTCGAAACGTTTGATAACCACCCTATCTACGGTAACGCCCAAAAGCCTCCGAGCCAACCGTTTGAATCTCTCGGAAGCATCGGAAGCATAAAACCGATACCGTCCCCTCCCATCACGCTTGGTCCAACCTCGTTGGGTCAAAATCTGAGATACCCGAAGCGCCGTAGCCTCTCCTGAATCCACCAATACCACGCCAGGGCCCATCGTTTTCGAAATGACCTCCCTCAGAAAGGGATAATGGGTACAGCCCAAAATCAGCGTATCCGCCCTCCATTTCTTGATCGGTGCAAGATATTTTCGCGCAATCTCCCGTGTCACATTCCCATTCCAAAATCCCTCCTCCACCAGGGGAACAAACAGAGGGCAGGGCACTGAAAGGATACGGAACCGCCCCGGATAAGATCTCAGCGCTTTTAAATAGGCCCCGCTGGCGATAGTCGCCTCTGTTCCAATCACTCCTATCCTCCCCGCTCTAGTGGCCCGAGAGGCCACCCAAGCCCCCGGCTCTATCACTCCCAAAACAGGAACCGCCAGAGTCCTGCGCAACAACGGAATGACCACGCTGGAGGCGGTGTTACAGGCCACCACTAACAGCTTAATCCCTTCTCGTTCCAAAAATTTTCCGATCTTGAGAGAAAATTTTTTAACCGCCTCGGCAGACTTGGAGCCATAGGGAAGATGCGCGGTATCGCCATAGTAAATCAAATTTTCTCCGGGCAGTTTTTTTTGAACTGCGCGAAACACAGTCAATCCTCCCACCCCTGAATCAAATATGCCTATGGGTCTATCGGCCCTTTGCATGGTCCAACCAC
>JACQJN010000174.1 GCA_016205085.1 Elusimicrobiota bacterium
CTCCTCTCCGGCGGGCAGGCAACTCTCAACTCCCAACTTACTCATATTCCTGTTCCGGCCTTAAAGACAGTCCTCAACCAAATTACTCCTCAAAAACTGAATCAAGTTTCCCCTGAACAGGCGCACCATCTTTCTAGAGAAGTGATGCATTTTTTAAATGGAGAAAGATTTTTGGAGGAGACCGCGGCAGTTGGCGGGGTGGCGCCGGACGGTTTTTCCCGTGCTCCCACAGCTTTTAGGTTGGCGGGAGCCGGTTCCTCCGGATTGGGGGGACGCCATTACCTACCTCCCAATTCAGGCCGTTCACCGGGTTCCACTTTAAAGACGGGTTTCCTGGCAGATGCGGTGCGTTACAGTTGGCTCTATGTGTTCAATATGTGGTGGTATACCGTACCCCATATGAAGCAGGTATGGTCCTCCTATCGCTCCGAGAGGAATCTGGCTTTGTCCAAGGGACTTGCCCTTCCCGTGTCCAACCCTAAATCCTTTTTTTCGGCGATGAGGGTGATGGGTATCAGCGGGCGTTTCTATCCTTTGGGATATGTGGCGTTGGAGGACGGAGAGGTGCTTCGAGAGGCCAGGGAAGCCTTCGATAAATATTTTGATTCTCCGGAGTTGCCCTCGGATGCGGTGAGGGCTTTCAACGCTTTTCTAGAGCGCGCCAAGGATTATAATCCCGGCCGCAGGGTTCCTAACCTGATGAAGCGGGTGAGGGATTCCATGTTGAAGGCTTCTTTGCAGCCTGTAGAACAGCTTCCGGCTTTTTTTGACGGACTTTTGCTGCCGGAACAGCAGCAACAGGCGAGGCAGTTTCAGAAGAATGGCCGGCCGGCGGAAGTATCCCGGGCTTTTGAAGCGGCGGTCGTTGAGACGCTGAAGGAAGAGGATGCCACATCCTCCGGCCGGGTTTTAGGCGTGGTGGTTCTGGGGAGCTATGTGAATGGTTCAGCCACACCAACCAGCGATATTGACATCGAGGTAATCACTGCTGACGGAAGGTTTAGATCAGCCAGGTCTTTCATTCAACGCTTAGAGAATCGATGGAATTCCGGTTCCTATTCTTTCGCCTCGATGAACGCTCATTCCTATGCGGTGGCTCCTTCCCGAAGGCTTTTCAGTTGGGTCCACAACGAGACCTATAAAATTGTTTCGGGCGATCAGGCTCTCGTAGAGGGTTTAAAACGTGTCCAGGGAGAGGCGGCGGCTGTCCAGTTCAATCGTAAGCTCACATGGATCGGAAGGCTCCATCGGTGGACCCATCGCTGGGAAGTGCAATCTGTTATCGCCGTTTATAATTTTTTTCTAGGTCTCTCGGATATTGTCCGTGGGAAAGGGGGTGGGAATCCTGTGGTCCCTCCTTCCACATCGGAAGCCGTGCCCCCCTATCCCATGAAGCCCGTGACGGGACTTATGATTTATCGCATTGTTTCCATCATTGCCTATATCTTTACGGGATTGGTCGCCTATCCTCTCCTGGCCCAGTCCATCGTGGGTCCGGCTGGATTTGCGTCTTTGATGGCTTTTGGCGCATTGGCCGGTATTGCTATCGCTCCTTTTAACGGGTATTTGGTGAACCGGCTGTCTTTAAGAAACGTGATGGTTCTTAACACCGTTTTCAGGACGGCTATGACCGTCTCTACTCCTATCTTTTTAAGTTTGGGCTGGTACAATTTTCCTGTGATGTTGGTGCTTTCTATATTTAATTCTTGGAATTTCTCCAGCATCATGATTACGGAAGGAGCGGTTATCTCCAGGCTTTTGGGAGGCAAGACGAAGGAACATGCCAAAAGGATAACGACAATAAATGCTTTAGGCATTCTGTCTCACTATGTATTGATGGTGGGCATGGGACTTCTATTGAACGCGGGACGATTGGTGGATGTGTGGGGTTATTCTAAAGTGTTTTGGGTAGCCGGCGCTCTTCAGTTGGCTTTGATCTTTTTGATTGTTTTGCCTATGATTCCCAATATTAGGATTGAGAAGGATAGATTTAAAAAAATAGGGAAGCCGTTTCCCAATCTCAAATCGCATCTGCCTTATGCGGCGTTGGTGCTTCTGACGATGGCTTTTTACATCTTTGGGTCGAAAATAGCCCTATTGGCTCCTATGTTCGGAATTCCAATCCTGGGCCCGATATTGAAAGGCACTACGCCGGTGGTGTTGTCTCTTTTGCCGTGGATCATGAAGTCAAAAGGGTTTAAAATTGTCAGGAAAGACAAGATACTTTTTGCGGTGCTTTTAGTGCTTACATTGAGCAGCTTTCTGTTTTACCCTATCCAGTCCTATTTGATTCCCGTCCTGTCTAATTTGGGATTGTTTGGTGCCAAGGGGGTGGTGCAGAGTATGCTTTTGGGTGCTCTTTTTTCAGGGCAACTCCTAGCCAGTTCCGCCTTGGTCAAGATCCCTGAGAAGTGGAGGAAATGGCTTAAAATCGGCTTGGTTGCTTTGACGATCGCTACATTTTACTTCAAGTTGGCTCCCGGGAACCTATGGGTCACGGTTCTGGGCGGAGTGGCGAGTTCACTTTTGGTTCAGGTCGCTCCCAAAATCCAGAATAGGACTTGGGTAAAATTTTATGGATTAGGCCTGGCATTCATGTGGCTTCCTTACCTATTCTGGCCCAATTTGCATGTGCTGTTTTTAAGTTTGATGATGTTGGGGCTTTTTTTCGGTCCGGTTCAGATTACCCTGATCAGTATGTACCAGAATCGGGCTAAACAGGTGGAAGAGGATAATCCAAAGTCCGGAGCCGTCGGATTGGCGATGGCCATCAACAGCGCGTTTTTGGGTGCGGCATCTTCTTTTGGGTATGCGTTATTGGGCACTATGGCCAATCCTGTCACCGGCCTTGGATTTCCCTCCACCTTCTTATTTATAGGGGCAGTTTTTACCGCGGTGGGGATCCTGTTTTTTATGATTCCGAGGTGGATTCCTAATTTTAAAAAGAGCTTTTGGAGGCGGGGTCAGGAGAAGCAAGCCTCGTCGGGAGGGACAGAAGACTCAAAATTGGCTAGGTCCTTTTCGGAGGACTCGCTGGGTCCTTTGGCCCTGGCCTGAAAAGGGGTCTCCTGCTAGACTATGATGAGTACAATGCCAGTCAAGGAAGCGTCTATTCTAATCGTGGATGACGACACCCATTTCCGGGAAACGCTGACGGATGCCCTGTCTTTAAGAAAGCTCCAGGTCCACAGCGTGACGACGGGAGCGGAAGCTCTTAAGATATTGGAAGACATGACTCCTTCGGTGATCCTGCTGGATGTCCAGCTTCCGGATATTCATGGCTTTGATCTGTGCCGTATTTTAAAGCGCTCCCAGAGATTTAAAGGCGTTCCGATCGTCTTTTTGTCCGCGAAATACACCGAACCAGCCGACCGGGTGGAAGGGCTGATCGCGGGCGCCGATGCCTACCTTTCCAAGCCGATTGGCCTTGAGGCCTTGTGGGAAGAAGTTCGGTATCTTCTTGACAAGGGCGCTTAGAGTCTGCTAATCTAGTGGACGGGGCCCCAACGAATGGGGACCACTGGTTGAATCCTCCCATCCATTTATAATCCCAGAGTGAGTTTCTTATGGCAAATGAATTGCAGTTAACCGACGAAAGTTTCGATCAACAGGTCCTGGGAAACACTCAGCCTGTTCTGGTAGATTTTTGGGCTCCCTGGTGCGGTCCCTGTCGCATGCTGGCTCCCGTGGTGGAGGAGCTGGCCAAGGAGTATGTCGGAAAAGTTGTGGTTGGCAAGCTCAATACCGATGAACATCCGAATGCCGCAGCTCGCTTTAAGATCACCGCGATCCCTACCCTGCTCTTTTTCAAAAACGGCAAGGTGGTGCAGCATCTTGTCGGTGTGTATTCAAAAGCAGACATTAAAAAACACCTCGACAACATCCTGACATAGAACACAAAAATCTTGGTATCAAGAAAATTTAGTTGGGGAGGTATCCTTGTACTTCTTTTTTCGTTGGGTTGTTCGAACCCGACGTCCCCCGGTGGGACCGCCGGGAAGAGGATTCCCTCCGCTCCTGAATTTGAGCTCAAGGCCCTGTCCGGTCCCCTGTTCCGGTTGGCGGACCATCGTGGGAAGGTGTTGCTTTTAGATTTCTGGGCCACTTGGTGCGGCCCATGCACTATTTCGGTCCCGGTTTTTCAAAGACTCTATAATAAACACAAAGCCAATGGTTTTGAGGTGATTGGGATAAGCGTGGATGCCGTTGCCGATCCTGTTCCCGATTTCGTGAAGCAGTTTAACGTGACCTATCCCATCGTTTTGGATACTGAAAATAGGGTGATGGAGGAATACCGGGTACATGGTATTCCCAATATGTTTCTCATAGACAAGGGGGGACGGGTGCGCCGTCACTGGGTAGGTTTCGATCCTAGCCTGGAACCTATCATGGACGCTGAAATTCAAAACCTTCTCAAAGAAAAGGCTTAGTCCAAAAACTGCAGTTGCCGGTCATTTTTCGTTTAAGATGGCTGCACAGTTTTGTGCAACTGCAGTTGCGCCTACGGCGCTGGACAACTCCGTCGCCGCTAAACGGCGCCGGCCCTGCGGGTGAATTTTTAAACTGAAAAATTCAAGTTAGCCCATCTCATTCCTGAAATAACCGTTTCGAATTGAAAAAACAAACTCTCTCTGTGGATCGTCAAAGGTTTTATCTGGTGGATGCCCACGCCTATTTGCATCGCAGCCATGCCGCTATTTCCGGGTTGGCTACCCATTCAGGATTGCAGACGGGAGCCTTGTACGGATTTGCCCGGATGCTTTTGGGAATTTTGAAACAGGAGAAGCCGAAATATCTGTGCGTCTGTTTCGACACCTCCGGACCCACGTTCCGGCATAAAGAATTCCAGGAGTATAAGGCTCAGCGGCCCGAGTTGGAAGAGGGGCTAAAGTCCCAATTGACGCTGGCCCGTCAGATGGTGGAAGCGTTGGGCATTTCTTTTCTGGAAGCCGGTGGATATGAGGCGGACGATCTCATGGCGACGCTGGCGCATAGAGCGGTGAGCGAATTGGAAGATTTGGATGTTGTTCTGGTTTCGCCGGATAAGGATATCTTGCAGTTGTTGGGCCCCCGGGTTTATGCCATGCGGGAACTTAAAGGAGACTGGCTGGATGCTTCCAGGGTACAGGAGAAATATAAGGTCTCTCCCGAAAGACTGGTGGATTTTTTCGCCTTGGTCGGAGATGCGGTGGACAATATCCCCGGGGCTCCTGGCATAGGTCCCGTCAGGGCGGCGGAGCTCTTAAGCCGGCACGGGAGCCTGGAAACCATTTTGAAATCGGCCCAGGACCCCAAAACGGATCTGCCGGCCAAGCTGGCTCAAAACCTTCGGGATTCGGAGGAGCGTCTGCGGCTCAACCTCAGACTGTTGGCCTTGGAATATAAGGTTCCTGTTTCTCTAAAACTTCAGGATTGTATAGTCCAATCTCCCAAACGGGATCAGGTGCTGGATTTATTCAGGCGTCTTGAGTTTTTCAGTCTTTTGAAGGATGTTTTGGGGGAAGGAAAAAATGGCGCATCATCCGAGTCGATGCCGGTCCAGGAGATCATTTCCCATCTTCAAAAGGCTCAGGTTTTCTCTGTCGCGGTGTCTCATTCCGGGATGGCGGTTGGACTGCCGGGGGGCAAGGCGGCCTGGGTGGAGTGGTCCGATTTGTCCCGCATCGCTTCTTTTCTTTCTGATTCTCAAAGAACCAAACTGGGACACGATCTTAAATCCGGGATTTTGATTTTGAGGGAGAAGGGCGTGATTCTGTCCGGCCCGGTTCGGGATACCTCCCTGGCCAGCTATTGCCTGAATCCTTCTCGCGCAAAATATACTTTCGAGGATGTCTTTTTAGAGAGTGTGGGCCAACAGGCTCCTGTCGGGGAGTCTTCCCAAGCGCTTCTATTCCAGGCACAGCGTGTTTGGCTCCTATGGGAAAAACTGGAAAAAGATCTTAAAGGCGGCGATCTCCAAAGACTTTACGAGCAGTTGGAAATTCCGCTGCTCTCTATTCTGGCGGATATGGAATGGGAGGGCATCGGGGTGGAGGAGGGGGTGCTGAAGGCTCTTTCCGTGGAGTTTGAGGAAAGGATTCAGCGTTCCAAAAAAGAGTTGGATGATCTGGCGGGGATGCCCATCAATCTCAATTCGCCCAAGCAGCTGAGTTTTCTCCTTTTTGAAAAATTGAAGCTTCCCGTGGTGCGCAAAACCAAGACGGGCTATTCCACCGATGAGGAAGTGCTTCGGACTCTTTCCTCCCGGCATCCCATCCCGGAAAAGATTATAGAGTATCGGGAACTGGCCAAGCTGAAATCCACTTATATCGACAATCTGCTGGCGGATCGGAGTTCCAAAACGGGAAGGGTTCATACCCGCTTTAACCAGACGGGGACGGCTACGGGACGGCTTTCCAGCGTGCAGCCCAATCTGCAAAATATCCCCATTCGTACGGTCACGGGACAGAAAATCCGCAGGGCTTTTATTCCCAGGGAGGGGACCTTGTTTCTCTCCGCTGATTACTCCCAGATTGATTTGAGGGTCTTGGCTCATATCACGGGCGATCCGGTGTTGCAGCATGCTTTCGAGACGGAAACCGATATCCACCTCCAGACTGCCTGTGAGGTGTTTCATCTAAAGCCCGGCGAGGTGGATTCAGAAGTCCGGCGTAAGGCCAAGGCGATCAATTTCGGCGTGGTGTATGGACAGACGCCCCATGGACTCTCTCAGGAATTGGGTATTTCCTACGAAGAGGCTCAGGCCTATATACGGAAATATTTTGAAAAATATGCGGGAGTCGCCCACTGGATTGAGGAGAATTTAAAACAAGCTCGGGAACAGGGTTGTGTGCGGACTATTTTGGGAAGAATCCGGTACCTGCCGGAGTTAAAATCGCCCAACACCGCCATTCGCAATTTCGCGGAGAGGGCGGCCGTCAATACGCCCATCCAGGGGAGCTCTGCCGACATCATTAAAAAGGCCATGATCAATATTCACTCTAAACTCTCAACTCTTAACTCGCCACTCTCAACTCGCATGATTCTCCAAGTCCACGATGATCTTTTGTTCGAGGTCCCGAAAAAGGATATCCCTGAGGTATCTTCTTGGGTGAAGAGTGAAATGGAAGGAGCGGTCCGACTGTCCGTTCCGGTGAAGGTGGATTTGAAAGTAGGATCCAATTGGCAAGAGATGACGAAGATATGAGGATAGAGTCGGTACGATTTGAATTTCTTTCACCCACTCTGAAGGCGCTTTTAATTGCCAATGTCCTATGTTTCTTCTTGAGTCAAGTGGTGGGCGCCGATTTTATTCGGATATTCGGATTGATTCCCGTCAAGGTATGGCGTGAATTTTGGTTGTGGCAGCTGGGAACATACCTTTTTCTGCATGGATCCTTTTGGCATCTGGTATTCAATTGTTTCGTTTTATGGATGTTCGGAAGGCTGATTGAGGCCGGCTGGGGAAGCCGGGAATTTCTTAAGTATTTCTTTATCACGGGGATGGGGGCGGCCTTGTTTAATGTGGTGCTGGCGCCTTCTTCCGGGATTCCTGTCGTGGGAGCTTCCGGGGCGATCTACGGACTTTTAGTGGCTTTTGCCATGATGTATCCCGACAGCATTGTCTATTTTTATTTTCTGATTCCCATGACGGCTCGCCAGATGGCTATTTTATTAGGGCTCTTGGAATTTGTTTCCAGCGTGTCGGGAGTCCGGCCCGGCGTTTCCAGTCTTGCCCACCTGGGAGGAATGCTGACGGGATATATTTACTTGCGATGGTGGTGGGTGATTAAGTTAAAGGTAAAAGGTTTAAGGTTTAAAGTAAAGAGTTCCGAAATTCGCAATCCACAATCCGAAATTCGCAATCTTGAAACGGAGGTGGATCGGATTTTGGATAAGGTGGCGCAGCAAG
>JACQJN010000169.1 GCA_016205085.1 Elusimicrobiota bacterium
ATTCTAAGCAGTGCGTGGTGGTGCTTTTGAGAAATCCCCATGATGTGGAATACTTACTTCCTTCCATAACCTGCTTGACGGCCTACGGTTTTAGGAAATGCCAGATCGAGGCGATCCTGAAATTCTTGTTTCAGTAAAGCAGATATTTCGGACGCAGGGCGGAGAAGCTGTCCACGCTTTTCTGAACCTGCGATAAGATCTCTTGCGCAGTTTTTCCTTCCAGATATAGGTTCTTAAACTCGTCGTTGCCCACCATGCGGCGGACCTCTTCCCAGCGGGGCTCGAATTCCTTGGGGTGGTATTCCCGAAGTAGACACGCGATGTGGACGAAAATATCGAAAGGGCGTACGGCGTTGCGGTCCGTCACCTCGATCCGGATGCCGTCACAAGTTTTCCCTTTATAGATGTCGTCATTCGGAGTTTGCTTTTGGCGCGAGAACTTGACCCCGGGCAGCCGTAGAGAGTTAAGCCTTTGGGTCACCTTCTTGGCCTTGAGCCAGGGAGCACCCACCCATGAGAATGGAGTTGGGGTCCCTCGTCCTACGGAGAAGTTCGTAGACTCAAAACAGCCGACGCCGGGATAGAGCAGGGCCGCTTCCAGTGTGCGGATGTTGGGAGAGGTGGGGTTCCAGGGAAGGCCTGTTTCATCGAACCACAACTCTCTTTTCCAGCCCCGCATGCGGATCACGCTTAGTTTAGCTTTGAGTCCTTTGGTTTCGTTGTAAAATGTGGCGATCTCAGCAGGGGTCATGCCATGCCGGATGGGGACTTGATAGTGGGCGGTGAAGTGTTGGATGGATGGGTCCAAGGCAGGACCTTCCAAGATGCTGCCTGTGATGGGGACGGGACGGTCCAGGACGATGAATTCGATTCCGGATTTCGCGGCTTCCTCCAGGGCGTAGGCCATTGTGGTGAGGTAGGTGTAGAACCGGGTTCCTATGTCCTGGATATCGAATACCAAAGCATCCAATTGGGCCAGCATTTCGGAAGTGGGGCGTTTGGTTTTTCCGTAAAGGCTGTAGACCGGCAGACCCGTCGCGGGGTCGCTGGAGCTTTCTATTTTCTCGCCGTGGGGAACCGCGCCGCTGAATCCGTGTTCGGGTGTCAGGATGGTGGAGAGCTTGACCCCGGGGGCTGAAAATAAAACCTGAACGGTGCTCTTGCCGTCGCGGTCTATTCCGGTATGGTTGGTGATGACGCCAATGCGTTTTCCCTTAAGGGGGGCGAATCCTTCTTGTTGCAGGACATCGATTCCTGTCAGGACATTGGTTTTTGTGGAGCAAAAACCAGCGACAGACAGCAAAAGAAAGGTCGTAGCTAAATTCACCGAGAGGGGGGTGGGAGCTTTTTGATGAAGAAATAGAGCTTGCCTTGCTCCCAGAGATTGCGGGCGGTGGTCCAGGCTTGTTTTCCGTGCCCCACAAACAAATCCACCCTGCCCGGTCCCTGGATGGCTCCTCCCGTATCCTGACACAGGACGAATCGGGAGGTGGGTTTTATCCCCAGAAGATTTCCATCTTCGGAAACGATGGGGACCTTTGTGGCGATGAAGGCCAGTGTGCCCAGGGGGATGATCTTGGGGTCTATGGCGATGGATCTGCCTGCGGTCAAAGGGGCCTGCATGGTGCCCAAGGGGCCCTGATTTTTTTCAATGGGCGTAATGGCGAAAAAAGTGTAGCGCTTGTTTCGGGCCAGCACCCACGGCTCGATGTCGGGATGCTCTCTTAGGTACTGCTTGGCCCGTTCGTAAGTGAATTCGTCTTTGGGGATGGCTCCGGAGGAAAGCAAAACAGTTCCGGGGCTCTTAAATTCCAAGCCGTTTGTGGCGGCGAATTTGGCCCGCATTTCGGTTCCATCCGGGAATGTCAAGCGCCCCGATCCCTGTATGTGCAGGTCCACCACGTCAAATCGGTTTTTAAGCCAGGCGATTTCAAGCTCTTTCCCGGAGAGAGCTTTCTCAAAGTCGATTTCTTCCCGGTTGAAGTAGGGGACCAGCTTTCCTTCCTGCACGCGTCCGATCACTTTTTCCCCTTTCCATTTGGAGGCGTCAAAATCTTCCAAAGCCGCCTCCACCAGATTGGGGGGTTTCTTATATAAAGGAAAGCGGTATTCCTGGGTTTTCTTGAGGCTGGCCTCCAGGGTGGGCTCGTAGTAGGCGCTGTACACCACCGTGCCCAAGCCGTCCTTTCCGTTGGATTGGTAGACGTCGAAGTCCTGGGAGATCCTTTGGGCCAGCTCGGCTGGATTTTTGATTTCCTTCCATAGCTTGAGGAATGTTTTTAAGGAATCCGCCATGTGCTGGGGAGTCAGCAGAATATCTCCGACGCGGTAGGATTTCCGGGAGGTTTCCTGGGCCTGGGATTCAAAATATTTAATGCTGTTTTCCAGCGAAGGGATCAGAGTTTCCTTGGGCAGATCATCCATGAATTCCGGTATTTCCTTGACGGAGAGAAGTTTTAGCGGCGGAGGGGCGGATTTGGGAAGAGAAATACATCCGCTAAGGAAAGAGATTAAGAGAATAGAGATTAGGAGATTAAGACGATTAGGCATTGGGCCTGTATTATCTAAAAATATGTGGCGCGCGGTCTAGCCCAGTGACTAAAGTCTCATGGATATAGGGAAGAAGTTCTGTTAAACTAGTTGACATCATTTATCAAAACTTCCTTTAATGGAGGTCCCCAAATGAAATTGAAATTCGGGAGCTTTTTGAGTTTGTTTTTTGTTTTGGCCGCGCATCCTTTGGCTTTCTCCCAGATTCAAATCCAGCAGTTGACCGGCAAGGTCGAGTACCGCACCGGCAAGGAGGGCGCCTGGCAGACCGCCGCCAAGGGTACCGAGGTTCCTCCAGGGGGCGCCATCCGCACCGACACAGATGGCCGGGCTACGCTTTTATTTCCCAACCGGTCGCGTCTCTGGTTGAGGGAGTCTTCCGGTTTGGAGGTGGCGGAGGAAAATGCTTTGAGCCATAAACTTTCGCTTTTATGGGGAAAGATAAAGGCCAAGGTGCCGCATCTGTCCCGGAGAGAGCGGTTTGAGATCAGGACGATGACCGCGGTCTGTTCCGTGCGCGGCACGGAGTTTACCTTGGAGGCCAATGAGAAGGGAGAGGGCCTGGCCATCCGAACCACTTTCGGAGAGGTAAAATTGAATTTGTTCAAGCCCGGCGAGGAGATAGTTGCCGAGAGGATGGAGATCCCCCAGGGGATGGGGTTCGGCGGAGGGCAGGTGGGGCTTTTGACTCGGACCGACGAGTTGGAAGTGATGTCCGACTGGTCTCCGGAAGTTGCGGGGGAACAGCGGTTCCAGGACCTGAAAGACAAAGAGGTGGCCCGGCAGGAAGTGCATCAATTTGCCCAAAGGACGAACGAAGCCGAGGAACAAGTCCGGGATATACTGGTGCGTTTGAAGGAGGAGGATTTTGCCACAGGCCGGACCCTGAAGGATGTGCATGGCAATTTGGTGCGTGTGGATCAGAGGCTTCTGCGGCCTACGGC
>JACQJN010000171.1 GCA_016205085.1 Elusimicrobiota bacterium
CTTCTATTGGGGGCCACAGCCTTGAAACACCTCACCCCTGTCAAGAAGGACTTTTCCATGGAGAAAGAGGCGGGAAAGTTTTTCCAACTGGATAGTTATCCCGGAATTCAGTTTATGGTTCTTTTCCATCCCGCCTATCTTTTGTACGATAACCGCAAGGAACCCATCTTCCGGAAGCATTTACAGGTTTTGAAACAATGGCTCATTTCTCAAAATCTTATATAACCTCCAGCTTTCCCTTGCTGGTTTTTAATGAGTAACCCTTTCCAATCCCGAATACCCGAGATTCAGAGAAGACAATTATTTCGCTATTTCTTTTTTGGAGTTTTCGCATTCCTCCTCTATCAGCTCCTGCAAGTCCTTTCTCCTTTCATCACCGCCCTCATCTGGTCCGCCACCCTGACGCTCATCTTTTATCCTATCCATGATTGGCTTTCGAAAAAGGGAGTCAAGCAAAGACACACCGCCGCTTTTTTAAGCACCAATATTGTCGTGTTCACCGTCATCGTCCCGTTCTTGCTTCTGCTCTGGTCTCTGGTTCGAGAATCTGCGGAACTTTACCCCATTGCCAAGGAGTGGTTGGAAAACGTGAGAAGCTCCAACCTCCAATCTCCCGACACATTTCTGCCCAGTCCCCTCCTGTTGCTCTGGCGCAAAGTGGAGCCTCTATTCGGGATTCTAGATATTGATATCCAGGGAACTTTCTTAAGAAATCTAAACCAAATCGGCCAGGCTTTCGCCGATCTGGGCAAAACCATCGCCAAAAATCTTTTCTTTCTGATTGTAAACCTCCTGATCTTATTGGTAAGCCTTTTCTTCTTTTTCAAGGATGGCGCCGCCCTGATTCACTGGCTGCTGGATCTGATCCCCATGGAACACAACCATAAACAGCATATCGCCACCCGGTTGTATGAAACTCTGACAGCCGTCGTGCGGGGAGTCACCATCACCGCCGCCAGTCAAGGGATTTTGGCAGGTTTGGGATTTGCGGCAGCGGGAGTACCCCTTCCGTTTTTCCTGGGATTCGCCACCGCTTTCGCCGCCCTGGTCCCCCCCTTGGGACCGGCCCTCATCTGGCTGCCGACGGGACTTTACTATTTGACACAAAGCAAATGGGTGGGGATATTTCTTCTCGTCTGGGGAGGGGGCGTCGTCAGCACCATCGACAATATTTTAAGACCCATACTGATCGGAGACAAAGCCAAGCTTCCCATTCTGCTCCTATTCTTTGGAATCATGGGAGGAATGAGGGTGTACGGATTCCTGGGACTCATCCTGGGCCCCATCCTGATCGCCTGCACCCTGGCCTTCATCCAGATATACAGGGAAGAATACCACCAATCCAAGTCCACAAAACAACGAGATTAAGATATTAAGAGATTAGGAGATTCCGAGTTAATCTTTGGCTGTTGAGTATTGGCAGGTTTTTCGGAAATCGCAGCGGGGACAATGCCTGGGATCGGGTTTGAACTCCCGGCGGGATATCCTGGCTCCCACATCCAGCAAAATCCCGCGGACCCGCTTCTCACGGGAAGGATCATAAGCGATGCTGACCACCTTGCCGTGAGCCAAAAAAAACAAGCTTAAGATCCCAGGCACAAACCCCAGGGCCTCCCTCAGAGCCATCCCATAAAGCCCCAATTGAAGATTCTGGCTTAAATCTTTCTCTTCTAAAATTTCCTGTTGGGTTTTATAATCAATGACGTGGTACTTGCCTTCCGGGCTCAAATCCACACGATCCATAATCCCTCGGACCGTATGCGGCCCCAAGGGAAATTCAAACTCCTTTTCCACGAAAACAATCTTGGACTTGCGGGATTGATCCAATTCCCAATACCGCTCCAGCATCTTTTTGCCCCGCGCGTAATAAATCATCTGATCCTGGGCGGACGCAAAACCCGCGTGAACCCAATATTCATCATAAAACTCCAGAAGCCTCTCCAGGCTGTCCGCATCCTCCCGGTGGTAAGCCTCCAAAGTTCTATGAATGGATTGTCCCAGGGAGGAGGGGGCTGTCGGAGCGCGTCTTTTTAAATCCACATAAAGGATCTTGTAAAGCCACGGACACTCCAAGTAGGACTTCACTTTAGAGTAACTGAGTTCAACCCCACCACCTTTAGGGCCGAAAAATAATCTATGGACCCAATTCCACATTTTTGTATCTAAAAAAACTCAACATGCTATCACCATATTTAGATTGCCGAAACATCTCCAAAGACTCCGGGACCATGTACGTTTCCTTCTTTTGGTGCTGGGCCACGATCCAACCATCCACAGCCAGAATACCCCCTGAATCAATCCTAGCCAGAATCTCCCCCACTATTTTTAAAGGAGTCCTTTTCTCCAACTCTAAACTCTTAACTCTCAACTCGGAACTCGTTTTTTGTTCCCAATAGGGCGGGCCAAAAAAAATGAGATCGAACGGCGTTCCCGCCGTTCTATGCAAAAGCCAACTCAAGCCCTCGCGCGCATCGGCACGCAAGATAAAAGCCTTTTCCTTAAATCCAGCCCGCGCCACGTTTTTCTCAATCACCTTCAGACATTGCGGATTTTTATCCACGAACGCCACCCGTTCGGAGCCGCGAGACAAAGCCTCCAACCCAACGGCGCCCGTCCCCGCGAACAGATCCAAGAAATACGCCCCCGGAACTTTCGTCCGAACGATATCGAACAGAGACTGCCGGATGCGGGCCATGATGGGCCTTAAACCCGACTTTTTGGGCAGAGATAGTATCCTGCGCCCCTTGGCTTTCCCCGCAATGATTCGCATTCCTAAATATTATAGAATTTGCTGAATGCCACAGGACACCCCAGATGTTTTAGTGGTGGATGACGACCCGATCGTAGGCCAGTTGACCCTCAATCTTTTGAAAGAAGCCGGCCTTAAGGCGACGCTCACTTCCGATAGCGAGGAGGTCATCTCCTTCATCCAAAAAGCCCCGCCCAAATTGGTCATCCTGGACGTAATGATGCCGGGAGTGGATGGCATCACCTTGCTCAACCAGATCAAAAGCGACCCTGCCGTGCAAAATATAAAAGTGGTGATGCTCTCAGGGAAATCGTTCGCGGTGGAAAAGCAAAGGGCCTATAAGCTGGGAGCCGACCTCTTCATAGAAAAACCATACGACATTCAAACTTTCGCCAATCAAATTATCAGCGTCATCAAAGGGGGAGGTCCCAAAGGAATGCCTCTGGCTCCCAAGGCTCCCCCGCAACCTCAAGAGACTAAATCGGAATACATCCCGCCCCAGAATGTTAGAATCCGAATTTGGGGATGCCGGGGGCTCTCCCCTTCCATTCCCAGCCAGCCTTCCCGGTACGGATACCAAACCTCCTGCGTTTCAGTGGAAACTCCGCACGGCATGTTCATTTTGGACGCCGGGAGCGGCATTATTCCTTTGGGGCATGAAATTTTAAAGCGCGGCGGCCCCAAAGAGCTCTGGATCTTGATGACTCATTTTCACCTTGACCATGTCCTGGGTTTAGGGGTATTCCCATGCGCGCAGCGGGCAGGATATAAAATTCATATTGGTGGAGCCAACGATCCGGAAAAAAATCTGCAAGGGCTCATCCAGGAGGTATTCTACGGCTCTTTCTCCTCCTTCTCTCAACCACCCAAAGCCGAAATTGATCTCTATGAGCTTCAGGAAGATTTCTACGATCTCATCCCCAATGTAAAACTGTCCACTCTTTACTCCAACCATCCTACCACCACCCTTTGTTTCAAATTGGAAATGAAAGGGAAGAAAATCGTGTATTGCCCTGACAGCGAAATTTACGGGGAAGAAGCCACCGCCCTGCAGGATTATGACGAGAAACTGGCCAATTTCTGCGAGGGAGCTGATATTTTGATCCACAACGCCCAGTTCACCGAAGAGGACTACGAAAAACACAAAAAGGAGGGGCACTCCTGTCCGACAAATGTCCTGGAACTGGCGGCCGAAAGAGCCCAGGTGAAAGAAGTGGTCCTTTTTCACCACGACGCCTCTTATTCCGACGAAGCCTTGGACTGGATTTTAGCCAACTCCCAGAAACTCATCAATCAAAAGAAATGGAAAATCCAATGCCAGATGGCGAAAGAAGGCCTTGCGATTGAACTTTAACTCAATCGGTTGAGGAAAGAAACAAGGCGGGTTTTCCACTTCTGATAGGGAAACCACCAGATTTCCCCGGCCTGGGCAGGCCAGTCATGAATCAGCACCGACTGAGTCTGGCAGAACTGTCTCAAACCTTCCTCTCCATGCCTGCGGCTGAACCCGCTCTGCTTGAATCCTCCGAAGGGAAGGGAACAGATGACATAATGGGAAAGCAAATCGTTTATGCTGATAAGACCCGCTTCCAGATTGTAAGCCAGCCTCTCGGCATAAGAACGATCCCTGGTCCATATGCTGGCCGCAAGACCCAGAGGGTTGGAGTTGGACAGATAAAGAGCTTCTTCCGCGGAGGAAACCGCCATAATAGGCAGGACAGGGCCGAATGTCTCTTCCTGCATCACCAACATCTCAGGCTTCGCCGGAAAAACTACCGCCGGTTTCATCAGAAAATTCTGCTCATCCACCACCTCTCCCCCCGTCACCTCCGCACCCTTCTCCCTGGCATCTTCCAGATGTTTTTGAACCACCTCCATTTGGCCGGGGAAAATAAATCTTCCCAGATCCGTCTCTTCTCCCGAAAGATTCTGCCTCAATAGCTTCATCTCTTTTCGGATCATCTCCACAAAAGGCTGGGCTATTTCCTTTTCCACAAAAATCCTCTCCACCCCTACGCAAAGCTGTCCGCAATTGGCCAACCCTCCCCAAACCGCCGCCTGGACTGTTCTCCGCAGAGGAGCGTCGTTCAAAACGATCATGGGATGCTTTCCTCCCAACTCCAGGACAAAAGGCTTCAACTGTTCCGCCGCCTTCACCGCCACTTTTTTGCCGCTTTGGGTGGAGCCGGTAAAAACGATCATGTCCGATTTTTCCACCACTTGTTCCCCCACTCTCCCGTCTCCCGACAAAACCTGGAACAGGCCTTCCGGAAATAATCCGGAGGAAGTGAATACCCTTTCCACGAACAGGGCCGTTTGAGCCGTCCATTCGGAAGGTTTGAGGATCACGGCATTGCCGGCGATCAAAGCGGGAAGGGAGTCCCCTAAAGGTATGATGAAAGGAAAATTCCAAGGGGTGATGATCCCGATCACTCCCCGCGGGATATACCGGACATAGGCCTTTTTATTGAAGAAAAGCCAGGGAGCCACAGCCGGCTGATCCCTCAAGATGCGGGAGGCGTTTCGCAAAAAATACTTCAAGATCAACTGGCTTCCGACGATCTCCATGGTCTGAATTTCGGCCATGGGTTTACCCGTTTCCTTATGGAGAATCTGAATCAGCTCTTCTTTCCTACGGAATAGTTCCTTCCAGAAAAGCTGTATCCGCCGGATGCGTTCCGCGAGAGGATAAACCCTCCACATCTCAAAAGCCTCGCGCGCCTTCTGAAATTTCCGCTCTATCTCCTGAACCGACGCATTCTCTACAGGGGCGATCATTGTTGTCATGGTCATGGTGTTCCGGTCTGCCGACCTTCAACCATTTCCGCGTCCACCCACTTTAAGCGGGTACCCGGACTTGGTCATTATACAAAAAGCCAGGA
>JACQJN010000172.1 GCA_016205085.1 Elusimicrobiota bacterium
CTCATCTCCTGAGGCAGAGAAAACCACCTCCAGGCAAGCGGGATACTGCGAGCCAGCATCCCTAAGCTGCTGAATGTCAGGCGTAGAAGATGAAAAACAGCTTTCCAAATGGAGATGAGGAATAGGATGAGAGGAAGTACAAAAAGAAAATCTATGCCATGGAAAACATAGGAATATAATTCTACTGGAAGCTTCGAGAGCGACGGCAATATCCAGACCAGAATAATAGGGACAAGATAAAAATAAAATGCGGAGTAGAATGGTTTGTAAGGTCTCAACTTGTGCATGAGGAAAACCACGGTCTTGTCCACGAATTTGTTCAAGTACTTAAACCACAACACTAAGGCCAATGCAGTTCCAAAAATTCCTCCGATGAGAATTGCCAAATCGGGAGAAAGTAACAAGGAGAAAAAATGGGGCAACCACTTAGAAAGATAGTGAAACATACTCCAGAAGGTAAGCATTCTAAGACCTATCCAAACAATTTTCTCACTCGAAGTCATGGTCTGAGCAAATTCCTTCTGTTCCTTCTCCGTGAACCCTTTTTTGCGATCCCCATTTGCTCGGAGGGGGCCCGTGAGAACCTCCTTGAGTTTGTACACCACACCCATGATTTGGGAAGGGAGGAAAGTCACCAGGGTATTGGAAACCCAACGTATGGGAGTGGAAAGAAGAGTCAGAATATCCCGCAGACCCCACGGGACATGCACCCGGCCGGCCAACCCTTTCACCTGCAGAAGAGCCTGAAGGATCGCTTTCCCAGCAAACGTTTTAGGCACATGCTTCTGGTTCAGGAAGAGAAGGTTCCCATATTGGGCCAGGACCTTGTCCTCTTTCTTAAAAGGAGCCAAAAGCATGGCGTAGCGTTTGCCAAAAAGGGAGGGTTTGAACCCGGTGTAGGCTGGGAAAGACCATTTGTAATCTTTGATGCTGTTGAAAAGAGAGGGATGCAAATAGATGGGAGACTCTAAGTCTATTCCATGCATATCGTCTGTATCGGGCAGGAGAGGTTTTCCCTCTTTACCGACCAACTGGGTGACGGTCTCTCGTAGATATATTTCTAAGTTGTCCTCTATTTTGGGAGAGGGATTGTTGGCCTGGAGCGCCGCCAGGATTGGCACAAGGCCGTTTAGAAAGGGGTAGGGGTCCTTCTGGCTGGCCGCAAGGTCCACCGCTTGCCGGGCCAGCCCTCGGGTAAATTCATCCACCAGGAGCATGTTGCGGGAGACGGCCAGCTGCGTTTGGACGGGAAAATTCACCACCAGAGTTCCCGGAATATTCTTGCCGGAGAGTTTGCGGGAGAAAAGGGTGACTCCGTTGAGCGTGACATAAACGCGACTCTCTCCTAAGTTATTATAAAGGAATGTGATCTGCTTGCCCTCCGTCCTTTGAAATTCAGGGGGATTGACCCTCTCCCCGTTGAAAAATATTTTGGCCTTGGTGTTAAACTTAAGCGTCTCTGAGATCATGGACCCAACCTCTGGGACCGAAAGAGGATGCCGGAGAGAAACGTGGGTTCCCCGTGGAGAATCCTTGGGCAGATTTTCAAAAGAGACGTGTGGTTGTCCAGCCACACGCTGCAGTATGATGCGGATAGCCTCCTGGCCATCCGAAGTTTCTATTTGGATGGAATCTCCCGGAGTGGAGAGATACTGCAGGACAGAATAAAAACCGACCCCAAAACGACCGATCAGATCTTGCCCCTCCTTGCCTGACAGAAGGGGAACCAGAAGTTTCTCCAGAACCTCTTTTAGATTCATTCCCCTACCCCTGTCCAGGATGAGGCTTCCTGTCTGGGGATCGACATTCACCTCCACCTCCTTAGGAAACTCTCCTTGGACGGCGTCTATGCTGTTGGTAATGAGCTCCACGATCGGTCGGGTTTGATCCGCAAACTGAGAATGGGAGAAATCATCGATGAGATCCCTCCAGTACTCTACCCTCCCGGGGGCCTTGGTCAAGAGTGGCTCCCACTCCTCTCCCTTCTGGATGGCCTCCGCCAACATCTGGCGATCTGTTTCTTGAGAAGCCACCAGAAAAGAGACCAGGCGAGCCAGAGGGACAGGTTTTGAAGCGGACTGTGACAATGAGTTAGATATTTTATTCTCCCCACCCATGGCCGAAACAAAAGGCTGCCCCTCAAACCCAGGTTTTGAGGTTATGCCATCATAGAGAAGACTCAATGTCTCCAACGTAGCAACAGGGTTCTTGTCCCTAGAGGAGAGAAGTTGTTTGAGATTCTTATCCTGGCGAGCCATATTCTGCAGCATCATGGCGGTCGACTCAAGCGTCTGGGTATGGGCGGAACCCAGGAGGCGCTCTAGAGAGTTGCGCTGAGAAGAAATGACCTCAGGATGGGAAAGAAGATGGTACAAAAGCGCTGCGGAAACACGCTGCAGTTCAATGGCGGAGTCCTGGGCTCCAGGAAGTCTGGCCGCAGTCTGGAGATGTTGTAGACCTTCCACGGAGGGGGTCGTGAGAAACTGCTGTAATTGCTGGAGGATGGGAGTCGCATTGGTCCCACCAATCGATACGATATGCCCGCCTTGTCGGCTCACATTCTGAGCTATCGCTTGGTAACAGTCTATGCCAGGGGCTGTTAGAATTAAAGCCGCTGTCAATCCGGAGGCAATTATCTTTTTGAAAAGCATCAGTTGTTTAAAACTATTGTATGTAGTTTAGGATAGAATTAATTAGAAAAAGACGAAAGGGCCAAAGGGGTATTTAAAAAGCCGCTTTGGGCCTATACATTTTTGGGCCCTTAGTCCTGCATGTGGAAGTGCCTGGCACTTATACAAC
>JACQJN010000162.1 GCA_016205085.1 Elusimicrobiota bacterium
CATTCCCTCAATGGCGGCATGCTGGGAGGAGTCCACCTGAGGTTGGTTGCTTTCTAGCACGCTGGCTCCCTCTGGGGGTCCGGCTGGTACTCGTAACTCTGTGGAGAGTGCTAGCCATTGGTTCCATTCTGTTTTAAAATTTTCCCATGGAGACAGATCCGGGATATGGGGAAGATCGAGGAGGCTTTGCGGAATTGTGTAGTGAAATTGTTTAATTTGAGATTGGAAGTTTTGTAGAGATGAATCGGTTTGAGCGTGGGAGAGAGCCGGGAGCAGAAAAAGACATAAAAAAACCGCAGATTTTCTCATAACTTATCCATTTATAAGTGTTGTTCCAAAGCCTTGATTTGTCAAGAGAATATTTAATTTTTGTCAAGGGGGTTCAATGGAGGTGAAAGCTTGGCACTCCCGGGTATAGGGTTGACAAAAGTGCTTTTTGGGGTTAGCCTATTTTTATTCGAGTTAGTCGAAATAATTTGCTATAAATGTTACCCTTCGGCACTGTGTTGCGGAAAGCATGGATATATTAAGGAAGCTGAAGCGACTTTTTTCCAGGGATATCTCTATCCTCATTATTCCCCATGCGGATTGGCCTTCCTGGAAGATGCATTTTTCGATGCCTTTCGTCACATTTATGTTCGCGGTGTGGACGGGTTTGACCGTTTGGGCCGGCTATGTGGTGGGGCGGCATTTGGATTACTTTATCACCAAGGCGGACAATCAAATGCTCAAGGCCAAGGTGGCTTACTTCGCCAAAGAGGTGGATCAGTCTCGGGATTTTCTGGAGCTTGCCCGCAGCACCGACCGCAAACTGAGGATGTTGTTGGGGATGCAGAGCCGCAGGACGATCATCGAATCGGAGGAAGGATTGGGGGGGCCTTTGTCCCAGGATCGGTTTGATCTAAAGCAAATCCTGGCCGGCAAACCCGCCGAGATTTCCCAGATGGTGATTCGAAAAAGGTCGGTAGAGGTGCACGAAGAATCTCAGAAGCGACTCTCCAGTTTCCAGGAGATCGCCTGGTATATCGCAAACCAGAGGAGCTTGTTTCAGTCTACTCCCAATATCTGGCCTGCGGAAGGGCACATCACTTCCTCTTTCGGGTACCGCTTCTCGCCTTTCGGGGCGCGGGGGGGGAGTGATAATGACGAATTTCACTCCGGGATCGATATCGCGAACCAGCCGAATACCTCTGTCTATGCTACGGCGGACGGGGTGGTCCGTTATGCCCGATGGTCCAGCGGTTTCGGGATGATGGTGCTCTTAGACCATGGATATGGGTACTCTACTTTATACGGACATACCAATCGACTTTTGGTCCGGGAAGGGGATTCCATCCGGCGCGGCCAACCGATCGCGTATATGGGGATGACGGGCCGAACTACGGGCGATCACTTGCACTATGAGGTGTGGGTCAATAGCAGGCCCGTCAATCCGCTGAAGTTTTTGAAGGTCGGAGAAAGAAGGAAGAAGTAGCATCTTAGGCTCTGTCAAGGAGGGGTTATGGGGATTTTCAACAAAGAATCGGCTCCTATGGATTCAGCCGAGGTGGTCACTTTTATTGGCCGAGAAGCCTATTTCCAGGGAGTTCTGACCGCCAAGGGATCTCTTCGAGTGGATGGCCGCGTGGAGGGAGGCATTACGGACGGGCAGAGCGTGATCATCGGAGAACCGGGCCGCGTGCATGGAGATGTTTCGGCTGAGAATGTGGTGGTGGGGGGGCATGTTCAGGGAAATGTCACGGGCACCCAGCGTATAGAGATTTTGTCCCACGGCAAAGTGGTAGGGGATATCCGTACTTCCAAGTTGGTGATTGAAGAGGGAGCCGTTTTTGAGGGACACTGCAGTATGAAGGCTGCAGTGGACGGCCGAAAAAGAGCGGCAGAAGAGTTAACCCCTACCAAATCCTGAAACCCTGCCATGATTGGCTACCTGATTCGATACCGCCGTCCTATTTTTATTTCCACCGTTTCGGTATTTCTGGTGAGCATCTTTGTGGGAATGGGAGGGTATCTGTTTACCAGCGCCGACCGTTCGGGAGCGGTGGCGGAGGTGGGACGGGTTAAAATTCCCTATCAGGATTTTCAGATTCAAGTGAACCGCATTCTGGAACGGATGCAGGAGGAGAAAAAGGACGTATCGGATACGGTCCAAAACCAGGTCAAACAGGAAATTTTGCGGGAAATGATCGTGGATGAAATTTTATATCAGAAGGCCAAGGAGTTGGGTATCGAGGTGACGGATTTGGAACTGGCCAGCGAGATCCAGCACACGCCCGCTTTCCAGCACAACAATGTTTTTAATCAGGGCTTGTACATTCAAACTCTGCAATACCGTTTCCGAATGAGTCCGGAACAGTATGAGGAGTGGAGGCGGAAAGCCCTGACGGCTTTCAAGTTCCGCCAACTCATGTTTTTGACGGCCAAACTGTCTCCCCGGGAGATTCAAGATCAGGAGCAAGCGTACCGCAAGAAGCTTGTGGAGATAAAGGATAAGAAACAAAGGGAGGAATTGCAGAAGACGCTCCAGGACAAGGAACGCTTGGCCAGTTCCCTGACCCAAGAACGCGCCATCCATATGATCAATTTCTTTTTAAAACAGGCAACGACGGGACTGGAAGTCAAAAGTTATCTTGAGAAAAGGGAGCAAGGACTTTAATGGAAAACGGATCTTCGATATTGGTGGTAGGGTCGGTGGCTTTGGATTCCGTTGTGACGCCCAAGGGGGAGAGCCGGGAGGCCTTGGGGGGCTCGGCGACCTATTTTTCTTTGTCCGCTAGTTTTTTCTCCAAGGTTTTAGTGGTGGGCGTGGTGGGAGAGGATTTCCCTAATCGCCATCGCCGTGTTTTAGAGGAGCGCTCCATCGACTTGTCAGGGCTGCAGGTGATTCAGAAAGGGAAAACGTTTAGGTGGGTGGGCGAATTCGGGAAGGATCTCAATCAGGCCCGCACGCTCGAGACCCATTTGAATGTGTTTGAGCATTTTCGTCCGAAGTTGGAACCGGAACAGAAGGAGGCTCCGGTGGTGTTTTTAGCGAATATCGATCCGGAACTTCAGTGGGAAGTTCTGGCTCAGATGACCCATCCGAAACTGGTGGCTTGTGATACCATGAACTATTGGATTAGCTCTAAGCGGGCGGCCCTCAAAGAGCTGCTGAGCCAGGTGCATATCTTCTTCGTCAATGAGGAGGAGGTAAAACTGCTCACTCAGGAAGAAAATGTCCTCAAGGCGGGGCGTATCCTGTCGGAATGGGGGCCGGAAGTGGTGGTGATCAAAAAAGGCGAAAATGGAGCCCTGCTTTTGGCCGAAGGGCAGTATTACGCCTTTCCAGCCTATCCGGTGGAGGATGTGGTGGATCCCACGGGGGCGGGGGACACGTTTGCCGGCGGTTTTTTAGGCTACTTGGCGGGGGCAGGATCTTCCGTGGCCATGAGGGATGTCCAGCAGTGGAAGAGAGCCGCGGTGCATGGTTCCGTGATGGCCTCTTTTACCGTGGAAGACTTCAGCACGCGGCGGTTGGAAGGTTTGGCGTCCGTCCATTTGGAAGAGCGTTATCGGAAGTTTTTGGAACTCCTACGCGTGGAAGATCCCTCTCTGATTTTACCCACAGTCGGCTAACCCGAATTCTTCAGTTGGAATTCGCCCGCAGGGCCGCTTTTGCGAAGCAGAAGCGGGGTTGTCCGGCGACGCAGTCGCAAATTCAGTTGCCTGCCTTGCCAGCAGGCAGGCATAAAATTATACAGTTATTTCAGACGAAACATGGTAGGCAACTGAATTTTTCGGGCTAACCTTTCCTTGATTAAAACCGAAAATCTCACCAAACGTTTCGGCCGTCTCGTGGCGGTGGACCGTCTCTCTCTGGAGGTGGCGCCGGGAGAGATTTTTGGCTTCTTGGGCCCCAATGGGGCGGGCAAAACTACCACCGTCAAGATGCTGACCGGAATCTTAAGGCCTACCTCCGGGAGAGCATGGGTGGGAGGCCATGATGTGGTAGCGGAGACCCTGGAGGTCAAGAAGCGATTGGCTTTGGTGCCGGATGAGCCTTTTGTATATCCGAAGCTGACGGGAGCGGAGTTCCTGAGGTTCATGGCGGATCTCTATCAAATTCCTTGGGAAACTCAAAAAAAGAAGATCCCGGAGCTTCTGGAGATGTTTGAACTGCTGGACTGGGGGGGGGAGCTTCTGGAGTCCTATTCCCATGGGATGAGGCAGAAGCTGGTTCTGGCCGGCGTTCTTCTGAGGGAACCCAAGATTCTCATTTTGGATGAGCCTATGGTGGGATTGGATCCCAAGAGCGCGCGCATGGTGAAAGAGATTTTTAAGACTCTTTCCCGTCGGGGGGCGACGCTTTTTATGTGCACCCACATATTGGAGATTGCGGAGAAACTTTGCCACCGGGTGGGGATCATGATTCAGGGCCGGTTGATCGCCCTGGGGACGGTCCAAGAGCTTCAACGCCAGGCGGCTCAAGAAGATCGCAATCTGGAGGATATTTTCTTGAGCCTGACCGGCGGACATGAATACTCGGCTCTGTTAAAAAATTTATAAATGCGAGCATTTTGGATTCTTCTATATCGACGTTGGCTCAGTTTAAAAAATTCTCTCGTCTCCCAGGATTTTTGGGCTTGGACCAAGAAGATTTTCTTCGGTCTGGCGGGTCTGGCTATTTTAGTGGGTCTCTATTTCGGGTTTGTCCGAGTGCTGAATTATTTAGAAGGAGTGTCTTTGATCGGCTCCCTGCTTTCCTGGAAGCTGACCGCCATGACTTTGCTGACCACGTTTTCGATGGTGGCTATTTCCGGCCTGATTACGGCCATGACCACTCTGTATTACTCTTACGATCTGAGGTTTCTGATGTCGGCGCCCGTCCCGACGCGATTTTTGTTCCTGGACAAGTCCTTGGAGACAGCTTTTTATTCCTCCTGGACTCTGGCCTTGGTGATATTTCCTTATATCCTGGCTTTGGGAAATATCAAATCGCTTCCGTTCTCTTTTTATTTTGTGTTCAGCGGACTGTTTGTGCCTTTCTTGGCGCTGGGGGCGGCTTTCGGGATAGGATTAAGTCTGGCGCTCATGTATTTTTTCCCTTCCTCCAAGACCCGGGATGTCATCTGGATATTCAGCAGCTTGGCGTTCGCTTGCGTGTATGTGCTGATTCGGTATTCCCAGCCGGAAAAACTCATACGGCCGGATGCCCTGGAGGTGGTGGCGGATTATTTGAATTATCTGCAAGCGCCTACGGCGGCCTACCTGCCTTCGTGGTGGTTGACCAAGGCCCTGATGGCCTATACATCGGGAAATTGGGCCATGGTGTGGAGGCAGGCGGGATTGATCGTGGGGGGAGCCGTCTTCGTCTATCTGCTTTTGGTCTGGGCGGCGGGCCGGTTCTATGTGACGGGTTTTTCAGGATCCCAGGAGGGAGTTCGCTGGGAGCGCGGGCTTCAACTGCGCCCTTCCTGGGAACAGAGAGGATTTAAATGTTTGAACCTTCCTCGCGAAATTTCGGTTTTTTTATCCAAGGATAGAAAGACTTTTTTTAGAGATGTGAAACACTGGTCCCAGCTTCTCCTGATTATGGCGTTGGTGCTGGTGTATTTGTTCAGCATCCGGCAATTGCCTTTGGAGACTCCGGACCTGAAAAGTTTCGTCTCCTTCCTGAATATAGGGATCGCGGGATTCGTGATAGCGGCCTTGTCCTTGAGATTTACATTTCCCGCCATCAGTCTGGAGGGGAAGAGCTACTGGATTTTTAAGAGCGCTCCTTTAAACGTGAGATCGCTGATGAGAGAAAAGTTTCTTTTTTCCGTCTTTCCGACCATGTTTTTGGGGACAGTCCTGGTGGGTTTTTCAAATCATCTGCTGGGGGCCGACGTTTTTATCTCTTCTGTTTCGGTGGCCACCATTCTGTTGTGTACCTGGACTCTTTGCGGCATGGGGGTTGGATTCGGGGCTTTGTTTCCCAGATTCCATGTGGAGAATGTGCATCAGATTGAGTCTTCCGCAGGGGGATTCCTGTATATGGCCTGCGCTTTGGGGTATTTGACGCTGACGGTGGCGGTGGAGGCGGGCCCCATCCGGATGTACTTCATGGAGAGGATGGGAAGGGCTCACCCCTGGAACTGGAATTGGATCATTTTTTGTGTCGGAACATTATTGCTGCTCAATGCCGCGGCTTTCTATGTGCCGGGGGTGTTGGGAAGAAGGGTGCTGGAGAATTACGAAGGAGATTAGGTTTTTGTTTTTCTGGAGGAGGCTTTTTCCAGGAGGGCTTGCTTCAAGAGGGGCTGCATCTCCAAGAGCGTTTGGAAGGAGGCATGCGGGATGATCAGAACTTCGGTGTCCTCCTCTACCGCCTTGATGGAAGCGGTGGCGGTCATGCCTTCCAGCATGGATATTTCCCCGAAAAAATCCCCGGTGGAGAGTTCCTGCGTGACCAAGGAACCTGTTTTGGATTTCTGAATCACCGCCACTTTCCCTTTTTTGACGATAAAAAAACCGGTGGTCACCTCCCCCTTGAGCAGGATCATCTGCCCCTTGGCATAGATACAGTGTTCTATGTCCGGCGTGATTCTGCGCAACTGGGCTTCATTGAAGAAGGAGAGGATGTCGACCTTGGTTTTTAGGAAAATAGTATCATCTTGGGGCATGGCCCTATTGTATCATAACTTTCGGGTTCCGGCGCACGCCGTTTTTGCGCTTTTATGGCTCCTGTCACCTGCTTTTACGGAGCCTTTTAAGAAGCATTATGGCCAATTTTTTACGGATGGGCCGCGTCAAAGTTCCGGAGTGGCGTTGACGTTTGATGATGGACCCGGGCCGGAGACACGCAAGATTTTGGAAATCTTGAAAGCGCGCCGGGCGAAGGCCACCTTCTTTATGTTGGGCATGAGCGCCGAGCGATATCCCGACTTGGCGCGGCAGGTCCGGGAACAGGGGCACTTGGTGGCCAACCATACCTATTCCCATCTCAATTTATACTCTTATAAAAAGGAGGACAGGGAAGAGAAGTTAAAGGGTGAGATTCGGGCCGGGCGCGAAGCGATAAGAGCGGCCTCCGGTTGGGACCCCGTTTTTTTAAGAATACCGCATGGATACATGAGGGACTGGGTAAAAAATGTGGCTCGGCAGGAAAAAACGATTTTGGTCAGTTGGACCTATGGATCCGATTGGACCCCGGTCAGCCGGGAGCGGATGTTGGAAGGATATCTTTCACGGCTTCGTCCCGGGGCGATTCTCCTTTTTCATGACGGGGGGGGAAACCGTGAAAAAACGGCATGGCTTTTGGAAAAGATTTTAAACGCCATGGAGAATAAAAAGCTTCGACCCTTGCGCATCGATGAAGTTTTGAGTCTTTATGAAAAGTAGTATCTGGGAAAAACCCGCGTTCCATGTGGCCGTACAGATAGTTTTGGGAATAGCGCTGCACCTCAATCGGCCCTGGTTGGGAGGATTGCAAGGTTGGGATGACGCTTGGTATGCGGCAGGGGCCTTGGGCATGCTGGAATCTCGGGATTTCTTGACTCCCATGATCAACGGTTCCCCCGCTTTTTTCACGGCGCCACCCCTGTTTTATGCCTTTCTGGCTCTTTCTTTTGCTGTTTTCGGAGCGACGACGTTCGCAGCCAAATTTGTGGGTGGGGTGTGCACGATCGCGGCGGTACTGGCTGTCTTTTTCACGGCCCGTCAATTGTTTAGATCGCTGTGGGTGGCGGCATTGGCTGCGACGGTGTTTAATTTGGATCCCTTCATTTTGAAGTTCGGCCATCACGCGGTGGCGCACACCGCTTGGGCTTGCGTTGTCACTTTGGCTTTAGGAGCGTTGCATCAGGCCCGCCGAAAGCCCGCTTTCTATTTTGCCTTCTCGGTTTTTTCAGCCCTCTCCATTTTATTTAAGTCTCTTCTGGGGGCTTTGCCCTTGGCCATCGGGGGATTGTGGCTGGTTTGGGATCGGGCAAAGCGCAAAGAGTTATTGTATTTTTCCGGGGCCGCGGGTTTGGCGATAGCTTTAGGGAGCCTATGGTTTTGGGTGGAATATTTCAGATTCGGGCATATGTTCTTGGAAGAACATTTTGGGGAGATGCTTTTTCGGTACAGCCGCGTGGATAAATTTGTGGAGGTAGCTCCCATGCGGTTGGTGAGGACCGTCACCTCTCTGGCAAGGGCTTCTTTTTTGGGATTTATTTTCCTGCCGTTGAATATAGGATTTTTGTGGAAACGGAACACCTCCGAATCCCGGTTGCTCATTCTTTGGATCCTTGTGCCGCTGGCTTGTTTGGTGGGAGTCAGAGTTCACGATCCCAAATATGTGGCTCCCTTCTTTGCCGGAATGGCGCTGGGCTCCGGCTGGCTGCTGGATTATTTTTTGAGCGTGAGGATGAGGCGGAATCTATTGTCCGGGATTTACGCCTTGGGGTTGGTGTGGATATTGGTGTCGGTGGCATTTCCTGTCTCAACGGGGCGGGACCATTTGGCAAATACCGGCGTTCTCATTGAAAAAATCCGTTCACAAGTGCCTCCGCAGGGGCGTTGGATTCTTGTTGTGAAGCCTTATATTCCATTAGATCCCCGGTGGCCGAACCGCATGTTTGTGGAATACATACAGCCGGACGGCATCGTCAATCAGATTCTATTCTATGCCCGCCGGCATTTTGCCGCGATTCATCCCCAAGATTTGAGGACCATTCCGGACAACTCGATTGTTTTTGCTTACCATAAGGACTTGTCTCCGGGAAGCTCACCTCATTTAAAGTCTCTGTTGGAAGGTCCTGGCTGGACGTTGTACCGTTTTGCTTTGTAGTGAACCTTTAGACCTATTTTCGTTTAGGTCTCTTTTCCTTCCCAAAATGCCCTGAGGACCCTATCGGGAATAGGGAAATTCGGAGTAAAATTCAGAAGAAAATATAGTTCCATGCTTAAAAAGACCGTTTCTGTGGGGATGGTGGCAGCC
>JACQJN010000052.1 GCA_016205085.1 Elusimicrobiota bacterium
CGTGGGACCAGTCCCGGCAAGTCAAAAGATCCCCGAACCATTGATGGGCCAACTCATGGGCCACCAAGCCGTCGAAATCGGTATCCAAGGCGGCTTTGGAATCCAGAAGGGCGGCATCCGTCTGAGTCGTACAGGTGGTATTCTCCATTCCCCCGGGAAATTGGGAAACAGCCACCTGGGCATATTTGGGATAAGGATACTTGACCCCAATCCGGGAGGAAAAAAAGGCCAGCATTTTAGGAGTCTTGCCGAAACCCCTTCTGGCTTCCTCCTCTCTTCCCTTTTCGCAATAATATGAAATGGGAATCCCTTCCCACCTATCTTTCACCTCCGAAAACCGCCCTACCGCCAAACTGATAAGGTAGATGGAATGGGGCTGCTCCATCCTCCAATGGAAGAGAGAACTTCCTACATCCCATGAAACAAGGCGTCCATTAGAAACAGCCACAAAACCCTTGGGAACCTTGACCACCACTTCGCTGGTCGCTTTTTGATGCGGCGCATCATGACAAGGAAACCAGTATTTGGACTCCTCCGGCTGCCCCTGGCTCCACACCTGAGGTCCCCTCGCATCCGGGGATCCGGACTTGACGAAATGAAGACCCACCCTTGGAGAGCGAATTCGATAATGAATGGAGATAGGCATTTCTTCTCCATAGTCCATAGGGACAGGCAAGCGAACCTTCAGTTTGTTCCGGGAATGGGAAAATTTTAAATTTCTGGCCTTGGTTTCCACTTTCGCAATCCGCATCTCGGCCGCATCGAACTCCAGAGTTCCCAGACTTTCCACAAAGCTGCGAATTCGCGTCGTGCAGCAACCGGAAATAATTTGTTTCCCAAGCTGCCGAAGGTCCAAATCGAGATAAATGTGAAGGGTATCGAAAGTGCGGTCCGGAGCGTAGCGAAGTGTATTGCCCAGGAGAGAGGATTTTATCTCGGGTCGGAAAGAGCTAAAACCTGCAAAATATCTTGAGCAATTGAATAAATTTCCTTCTTCAAAATCGTAATCTCTCAATCTCTTAATCTCTTAATCTCATTAATAACGGCAGGAATGACCTGATACAGATCCCCCTCCACGGAATAGGTAGCCAACTTCATCAGAGGCGCCTCGGGATCGGTATTGACGGCGACGATTAAATCGGAAGAGGACATTCCAGCCAGATGCTGAATTTGACCTGAGATGCCGCAGGCTATATACAGCTTGGGCCTCACGGTACGACCCGTCAACCCCACCTGATGGCGGTAAGGAATCCAGCCCGCATCCACGGTAGCGCGCGAAGCCCCCACGGCAGCGCCTAAAATTTTGGCGAATTCCCGAATCAGCTCAAATCCCTGGGGATTTCCCAGACCGCGCCCACCCGAAACAATTTTCTCGGCCGACGCGATGTCCTGCACCCCGCTCTCCTCAGGCACAAACTTCACAAAGCGGACGCGGGATTTAAATTTTTCAGGATCGGTTTCCAGTTTCAGCACATTTCCGGAACGACCCGGGGCTTTTTCTGCTTTGGGAAAAACCATGGGACGCACCGTGACGACCTCAGGCCGATGGGTTTTGCACAAAACGGTGGAGAGAAGGCCTCCACCGTGAGAGGACCGAATGGCCTGCAAGGATCCCGTAGCCTTATCAATAGAGAGCTCGCTGACATCCGCTAGACTGCCGGTTCCCAACATCACCGCCAATCGGGAAGCCAGAGAACGGCCTATGGTGGATGCCGGGATCAAGAACTTGTTAGGTTTTTCCTTGAGGATAAGGTCTTTGAGGGCAAGGGCATAGGATTCATCCAAAAAATGCTCAAAAAGAGGGCTCTCATAGACATACACCTTCTGGGCTCCTCGATCCACCAATTCCTGAGCCAATCCACTCACCTGATGGCCCATCAAAACCACCGACAACCCCTCCTGCAGATCTTTCGCCAACTGTTGACCCACCGTCAAGAGTTCATAGATAGTGGGAATAAGCTGGCCATGCCGCAATTCCGCGAAGCACCACACGCCCTTGTATTGAGCGATATCCATACTAGAAATAGTTTGTCTTGAGTCAAGAGTTGCGAGTTGTGAGTCTGAAGACTCCGGACTCTCGACACCTGACTCTGAACTCATATTAACTTATGTTCTTTGAGCTTCTCCACCA
>JACQJN010000053.1 GCA_016205085.1 Elusimicrobiota bacterium
AAATCCAAAAACACCCAAAGCCCGAGCGATGGAAACAGTCTTCCGAACCACTCTTGTTATCGGGTCCTGTCCAAAATTATTTGGAATCGGATCCTCATTGTGAATGGATCGGGTCCTGTCCAAGGTTTGCCCTTGGCCCCCGAACCCCACCGGAAACCCTCCCGTGGTTCCCCTCCTAAGGAGCCTCCTCTCCGCTACGGGAGCTACGGGCAAATCCTTGGCCACCCGACTCCGATCTTCGACTAGAAATAATCTCTGGCTACTCCATTTGGTGCCGTGTAGAAACTCCAAAGCCAGAGGAGGGGAAAAACTATTGGAAGCGTATCCTGTGAAAGGAGCCACAACATTGGACGCAGATGGAACTTCCCCGGAACGGTATACCTGACCTAAAACCTCATAGAACCCTGTTCCCGGAGAAACAACTAGCAACACGAAAGACAAACAGACGGAAACGCAATGACATTTCATAACAATACGGTTATATTAGCACGCGCGCGGACAATCATTAAGAGCCTTTGGACCTAGCCAGCTATAGGCAAAAGACCTATGGGATTTTGGGTCAAGATGCCTAAAATCATTCCTTGGCAATTTACCTTGATGGTAAAAGGCAAATTTGATTAAATGAAACACACACTATGTGCAGGCTCTTCGGACAAATTTCCCTTAAATCCTCCACCGCTAAAGATTTATTGATAGACTCCAAATACTCCCTCTTAAAGCAGAGCACCATAAAACCCGGCCACGAACAAAAGGACGGATGGGGAATAGGATATTATTTCGGCAACAGCGGACATCCCAAACTCCTCGTTTCCAAGAGCCCTCACCCGATCTTTGAAGAGAAGAAACGACTGGATAGGCTGGCGGCCCAAGCCAAATCCAATATCGTCATTGCCCATATTCGATATGCCTCCAACCCAAAGGCTATTCCTAAAAAACAGCTCATCTCCCAGGAAAACTCCCAGCCTTTTTATTACCGCAATCTCGCCTTCGCTCACAATGGGACCATTGAGATCCCGGATGAAGTATTTTCCTTCTTGGGTCACTATAAGCAATTCGTGCGCGGGAAAAATGACAGTGAAATTTATTTCTGGCAATTGATCAAGTTTATGGATGCCTATGGCAGCATTCCCAAAGCCCTCATGGCATGCGTTGAAGAAACCTGGGGGATTTGGAAGGGATGTCGGTCACGATATCCCAAAAAAAAGAAACCCTATACCGGACTCAACGCTCTGGTCAGCGATGGAAAAAATCTATATGCCATGTGCCACTACCCCTCTAAAAATTGTTCTCTCTGTAACCCAAAACGGCCTTGGGGCAATATGTGTTTCACCCGCCGCGAGGGCCAAGTCATAATCTCCAGTGAACCCATGGACCAAGGACATTGGGAATCTTTCAAAGATCCTGAAATAATGGTGGCGGAGCCGCAAAAGGATTACATAAAAATTTCACGGACTCGGTTTCAAATAGCATGTTGAGAAACCGTAAGGAGATTTTATGAAATGGTTCATTATGCTCACTATCTTCGTTGCAGGAACATGGTATTTAACCCACAAACCTCAGCCGGGAATACCTACAGCGGGCAATATCCAAACCCGGGTGCAGCTCCCGCCGTCTCCTGCCCTGCGTCTGACTCCCGAAACGACGGACACACTTCGAAAAATCTGCAAGGACGATGATCCCAGGGTACGGATGGCCGCCTTGGAGATCACCTATCGCATCAAGGTGGACGGAGCCATGAACCTCCTAGCGGACGCTTTGGCTACCGAAACAGAGCCCGAAGTCAAAAAGAAAATCCTCAAACTGCTTGGAGAATCCAAAGATTCAAAAGCCTTGCCCATTATCTCACAATCTATCAAGGATTATGACAAAGAGGTGCGGATGGCCGCTCTATCCGCAATCGCCTCCCTCCAAGATCCACAAGCCATCTCTGATTTAAATCAAGCCTTGAAAGACATTGATCCAGACATCCGGCTTCAGGCCATTCAGACGTTGGACAATCTCAGAAAAGTCGCTGAAGAAAAACAAAAGAAGGAGGAAAGCCTGCTAAAGAAAATAGTTAAATAGAAAAGCCTATGGAACTAGAACTTCGTGAAATTAATAAACGCGTACAAGAAACGAGCCTCTTCATCC
>JACQJN010000181.1 GCA_016205085.1 Elusimicrobiota bacterium
CTGGAGAGAGCCCCAGGTCATCGCCAACCTCTCTAATTGAAGCTCGGGAGCCAGCTTGTCGGACTTCCCCATGACAATCTGCTGCGCCCCCATCGCCTGTGCCGTCTGAGCAATGGCATACGCCGGATCGTTGGACAACACCAAAACGGGATTGACGGTGTGTCCATATTTCTCCGCCAAAGTAATGACCCGGCTGAACAATAATCTCTCTTCCGGCCCCATGGCGTTGACTTCTCCTTCCAATTCAAACCCACGAGCCACTTTGGAGTGAAGCACCACCACATCCGTGGTTTCACTATCTAAATTCTCCAAAACATGTTTGAGGGAATACAGGGAGTTGGGATCTCGGATCGCCACTAAGACCCTGTTGGATTTCGTGACCGTGGAGAATGCCTTGGGAAGTTCTTCTTCCCTGCGAGAATTGAGTTTCTCCAATGCTCCTTCCGAAGCCGCCACCTTGGCCGCATTCACCTGCTCTGAAAAAGTAAATAGAATAAGGAAGGCCATGCTAAACGAAATACCGGCGATGGTAGCCACCTGCTTGGTCAAAAGATTGATTATTCCTGCTGATAACAAAACGAAAAAAGTAAATAAAAGTCCCACGGGAAAGTTCACCTCGCCTATTTTAAAATTGAGAGGGAAAATATATTCTCTCAGACTTGTATTCTTAAATCTAAGGACCAGGATGGCCAGGGATTTAAGTACAAAACTCCAGATCACACCAAAAGCGTACGCTTCTCCCAAAAGATAGACATCGCCCCGGCAGAGAAATATGGTCAATATCTGAAGGGCAGAGACAAGATTGATGGTCCGATAGGTGGTGCCATGCTGAGGGTGGAGCTTCCGAAACCAGTCCAGCAGGACTCCATCTTCCGCGACGCGGTTCAATATACCGTTGGCCCCGATGATGGAGGTATTGACCGCCCCGGATAAAATCAGAGCTCCCACCAAAACGACAAAAATGTGAAAAACGTACCGGATGGAGGCCGGCCCCTCCATCCACATGGCCAGTCCCCCTAAAAGATTATTGGCGTACTTCCCCAAACGGACATGGTCCGGAATGATCATCACAGCGAAGAAACTCACCGAGACAGTAAGGATAAAGCTAAATAAAAACACCAAATTTCCGGTGCGGACAAGGTTTTTGAGCTTAGGAGCTTCAATTTCCCGATAGACCTGGGCCAGAGATTCCCACCCGCTCATTCCTAAAAGGGCGTGGCCGAAAGCGATGATAATTCCCAAGGCTCCGATGGATTTAAGATTGATCCCTTCTAACCATCCCAAACTTTCAGGGCTGAACCGGAATCTGAAAGAGGGCCAATGAACACCCCGATGATACAGGGTATAAAAACTCCAACTAATCATGATCAACCCCATAAAAGTGGTCAATTGAATAATGCGCAAGCTTTTCTCACTGGATTCCTCTACTCCCTTAATGTTTTGTCTCCAAAAATAGAGAGTAACCAACACGGCAAAAATAACGGAAAATGTGTCGGGGTTCAATTTCCAGCCGATTTTGAGCACAGGGAAAAGATTGTTAAGAAGTCCTGCGCAATACTGCCCCGCCGAAACAGAGCTGATAGGACCCGTTAAAACATAGTCAAAAAGCAAAGCAGACACCGAAACCTTGGCGATGAAGCCTCCCATGGACTCCTTGACCGCCCGGTACACGCCCCCTCGGACAAACATTCCGCAGGATTCCATGTAAAGACAGCGGATGCAGTAGGAGAAAAGCATCACTGCCAGAATAAACCAGGGGGCCACGGGGCCTATGGCTTGCTCCGCAATGCCGCCTATGTAGTAAGCGGTGGAAGCCAAATCGCACAGCACCACCGCTCCCGCCCGCCAAAAGGAGATGAACGTCAACACGGCGGTAGTCAAGACCACCACCTCTTTGACGCGAACAGAGCTTTTAGGGTTGGGCACTTTCAGCTATCTTGATAAGGTCCAGAACCTGCTGGGGAGTAGAGAAACTAATCAATTGATCTATCAAGGCAGGTTGAAACAGTTTCGAAACAGACTGCAGAAATTGCAGATGGGATTGAAAAAATTTAGGATCGTTGGGCGAAAAGAAAAGAAGAATGGTTCGAATCAAAATCTCCGTCGCATGGGTATCCAGAAGACCTTTGGGAAGAATAGCCAGCACCGCAAAGATTTCATTTGTCCCGTCTACCCTGGAGTGGGGAAGAGAGAGTCCCGTATCCAGGGTGGTACTCAATCCCTGTTCCCTCTCCATAACCTGATCCATCAGGTATTCCACCGATAAAGAAGGCCGGCCCTGGCAAAGCCTGCGAACCATGGTCTCAATCAGCTCATATTTGTTAGACGCCTCCGGAACAACCAGGACCAGCTCAGGAGTCAATATTTTGCTGAGCTGGGTACTTGAGGACGCACTGTTTGGGGGGGAGGCCGTCTTGAGAGGCTTGGAAGCCTGTTTCGGCTCCTTTTTCTTAAATAAGCCCATTGGAGTTAAGTTTTTAATATAACATAACCCCCTAGCCTATGTCCAGCACTAAGCTATAATCTGATATAATGTTTTTGTGCGTCCCTATTCAAAAAGACCCCTGTGTGGCAAGAAAATCGTCCTCACAAGACCCCGGAAGCAATCGGCAGAGCTGGCCCAACGCCTTAAACGCTTAGGAGCCTCCGTCTACTCCCTGCCTACCATCCGAATCCAACCCGCTCAAGACAACCGCCTCCTCAAACAGGCCGTCTCTCATTTAAACACCTATGATCTGCTCATCTTCACCAGCCCCAACGGCGCCCACGCCTTTTTCAAACATACCCGTTCCCCGATACCTTCCCACATCAAAATCTGCGCCATCGGCCCCAAAACCGCCCAGACCATTCGCTCCTATGGAGCTAAAGTCCATCTCATCCCTCAAGAATTCAAAGCCGAAGCCCTAGCCCAAAGCCTCAAGAATGTGAAAGGCAAAAAAATCCTGATACCTCGAGCTAAAAAAGCGCGCCAGGCCTTGCCCCGATCCTTAAGACGCAAGGGCGCCAAAGTAGAGGTGGTGGAAGCCTATCAAACGCTCCCCGAAAAAAATGGATCGCTCAAACTCAAACAAAACCTCTTGAATCAAAGTATCCATGCCATCACATTCACCTCCTCCTCCACGGTTCGGAATTTTGTCAGCCTGTTTCAAAAGCCACAGATCCAAAAAGTGTTCTCTAAATGCCTCGCTGTTTCCATAGGACCTATCACCACACAGACCCTCAAGCGATGCGGCATCCGGCCCATTCTTCAAGCCAAAGAGTACACCTCCGGGGGCATCGTAAAAGCTCTTTTAAAATACTATGCGACCTAAGGTTCTGTCACGAAATTACTGGCTAATTTGGAGACCCAGGTTCGTGGAAAGTTCGATGCGCGAGGATGGAGCAATGCACCATCGAATTGTAACCGATCGAGCAACAAAGAAATTGCCCAAAGATGGGTCTCCCCGAAG
>JACQJN010000024.1 GCA_016205085.1 Elusimicrobiota bacterium
GCTAACAACGACATCCACGCTGGGATTTGTGGAGACAAGGTTATAGTAGAAATCGGTCGCTATCACCTCGATTTGGTAAGGAATCCCGGCCGTCTTGGAGTTGATCAGAAAATCAGGATCTTTGCCGCAGCGGTTGTAATTAAAGGCACAGTTAAATCCGTTGGCGCCCAGTGGATCGGAGAGATCATCCGGTTGACCAGGGACATGGAACTGCTCGTCAAACCGGACAATTAATCTGGAAAATCCAGAAGTATTGACGGTAAAAGTGGAGCTTTGAGTATCCGCCGTATAGGCGCCGGCGAGAGGGACCAATGTGCCAGGATCCACAAGCTCCGCTTTGAGACTGGCATTGGCTCTGGCATTAAATAGAATAGGTCCATTGGATGTGGTCCAGGTGGCCACTCCGCTGGAAATATCCTTGGTGGAAGCCATCAGATCAAAATCGTCGGTGTCAGAAGATTCTATCTTGACGGCTCCCGTAGAGGCGCTTACCTTGTTGAAGTTATCATCCACCAGATAAACCTTGAGCGCCATGCGGGCACCAGCCACAGCATCCTGCGGAGTTCCCAAGACGCCGCTGCCCGGCTCTAATTTCTCTCCACAACCCGGCCCACAATCCATCACCATATGAAGTTGGGTGGCATTGTTGGGATCCACTCCTATGCCGGAGGCGGTGCCCGTAGACAGGACGCCACCAACATCATACGCCTCCACTTTCAACGTGTTTGTGGACTGTTTAGGAGTGACCGTAATGTCTAAAGAGGCAGGAGTTCCTCGGCTTCCCAGCGGGATACTAGTCCATGAAGACCCGTCATTTTCGGTATCATAGATATCCGAAGTCACAATGCGTATGTTCCTATTATCCACCTCCCCAGGATAATTTTTACGGTTGAAAAACTGATCCACCGCATTGATGCGCGCTGTAAATCCTTGTCCGGCTTTCTTATTCCCACCTGCATTCACACCGCAGCCCGCCTGCAAACCCGTAGCGCTCCCGGGCCTCTCCAATTGATCTACAGAACCCGCCGTAGGGCAGGAAACGGCGCCAGGCCGCACCACCACCTGCAATTTTTGGGAGGTATTGGGTTTGACCCCCACACTCCTGGAGTCGGCCACACAAGCCACCCCGCTACAACTGGTCCCAATCTCTTGGGCTGTGACCGTGCGCGAACTTCCCAGGGAGCCCCCTCCCTGCCAGCCTGTAGCCAAGTAGCGTATGGCAAAACTGTTGGTCCCATTGATCAAAGCCTTGTTGGCAAAATCTCCATTGTCGTCATCCTCTATGGTGTTAGTGTTGGCAAACTCCACATTGACCGTCGGATTGCACCCCGTCACTCGGTTAAAGTAGCGGTCCACACAATTGATCGTGGCATAAGCCGTATCTCCGGCAATCAAAATATCAGGAGAATTGTCCTTTCCTCCGGTGGTGGGATTTTCGTCATAAGGGCTCTTCCCGGGTCTAGCCACCTCTCCCGGCATCAAAATTTGAAGCTTTTTGGCGGTGTCTGGGACCACAGTCACGATGGTGGCACCCGCAGTCAGAGGTAAACTGATCGCCTCATAATTGGTGTAGCCCGCTGTGGCGGTCCTGGCGGAAACAGCCTGGGTAGAGGCCTGGACCATATTGACCGCAAAACCCGTTGTAGCGCCTACCAGAGTGAGGGTGGCAGGATCCACATCGTAAGGATCGGAGGTCACTAGGTACACCGCAGGCTGGGTGATGCCATCGGAAGGATCGTATGTGTTCATATACTCATCCGCGGCATAGACGGTGACCGAGAATGTGCTTCCCGCCACGCGGTTGGAAGGACAATTGGAAGGGCAGGGAGCCTTTCCGGTGGAGTAACTGGAATTCACCTCTTCCGTCGGAAGAATCGCCAGAATTTTTTTAGGACTGCTTGTGGTCCTGGCCTTTACATTGATGTTGGCGGTGGTGGTCCAGCCCCCTGAATCTCCCGCCCCTAAAGCGGCGACGGTCCTGTCCGTTCCCTTGGAAATAAGAGTAATGGTGTATGTATTATTGCCATTGCTCAAAGTGGTTCCGGTATAGAGAGATTCCGCATTATCCCTGGGGTCCTGTGTCGTCACCAAGTTAAAGACCGGCTGACTGGAAACACCCACAGGATTAAAGTACTGATCCACCGCCATGACACGCACGGTCAAGACTGCCCCAGCCGTGCTGACGGCGATGGAACCTTCTCTCCCCTGACCGTCCGTTGTGGAACATTTCGTATTCTGGTTGATACA
>JACQJN010000184.1 GCA_016205085.1 Elusimicrobiota bacterium
GCCTTGCTCCAAGAAGATCCCCGATTGAGGGAGGAGGCCCTTCAAATTTTAGAAGCCAATGGGATTCGTTGGATAGGAGAGATGGCTCTCCTTCGCCCCCTTCGTGATCCTAAGACGGGGGATGTGTCGGATTTAACTAAAGCGGTGGTTCGCATTCTTCAATCCAAGGAAGAGGGGACTTCCCTCTTTGTCACGGTTCGATTCGATGGGCCCGGCGAAGAAGATTTTAAACCTGGGGACAGGGTGATTGTATTGCGCGCACGAGAGAGGCGAGTACCTACTTTAGAAGTTCCTAGTGAAAAGACATTAAAGCAGGACATCGCCATAAGAAAATGAGTTATTTGTTGCGTGTTTTACTGTGTACGGCGCTTCTCCACGGATCCTTGTCTGTTTTGGCTCAATCCGCGGTTCAGGTAAAACAGGGAAAAATTTCTGTCTCTTCTTCGATTCCCATCCAGACTCGGGTCGTCTATCATGCGGCGGACCTGCCTTTCAAGTTGGACTTAAGCGGGATTTCCGTCTCTCAGAGAAGGGAAATCCTTTCCAACGCCCACCGGGCAATGAAAAATGTCGGTCCCATCCGTATCGTGGTGAAGCCGGGCCGGATCACATTTCTCCCTATAAAGATTTTGCAAAGCGCTGTCGATAAGATTGGGACGAGCAATGGAGATCAGAAAAAATCAGAAAAACTAGGCCATCTTTATGATGGCAAAGGAAGGAGGGTTTACGAGAGCCGTCTCGTCACGATTGCGGATTTTCACACCCACTCTCTGGCTTCGGATGGCACCCAGATGCCGACAGAGGTCGTTGCCAAGGCCCATCAGGATAGTGTTGGGATTTTATCTCTGTCCGAGCATGACAATGTTTATAGTTATGGCGAAGCTGCGGCCGAAGCAGAAAAGTTAGGGGTTTTACAGATACCAGGAGCGGAGCTGTCTGCCGAGCAGGACCACATCCATGTGCTGGGGCCTTTTGTGGATCCAAATCATCCAGATGTCGTGGCCAATACAGAGCGGGTTCGTGTCGCCAGGGAGGTTCGGGTTAGGAAGATTTTAGAAAAACTCAAGCAGGGGAATATCCATCTTGATTTTGAGGATGTCCTAGCTGAGTATAAGTATCCTAATGTGCTCCCCATTTTGGGGAGGTCTCATGTGGCGGATGCTCTTGTGACCAATGGGTATGCCCAAAATAAAGAAAAGGGCTTTGCCATATTAAGGAAGCCTGAATTTGCTGTGCCTATGGAGGGGATTCCCACCTTAGAGGAGGTCCTCAAAATTATCAAATCCGCGGGTGGACTTACATTTATTGCCCATCCCAATTACTTAGAAAAGGCCTTTGGAGGGAGATGGACCACGGAGTTGGAGCGTTACATTCAGGAGTTTGGCCCCAAGGGAAAGGCCCTTTTAGATGGGCTGGAAGGTTTCAGAAGAAATTATAAGCAAGGCCATAGAAAACATTATCAAGAGATGGCCAAGCTGTATGAGCTGCTTCTTTCGGTGGGCTCCGATTTTCATGGAGATATGATGCACCCCTATATAGGAGGGGTGGCCATCCCCATCAGGTATCTGCGGGAAATTGCGGAAAGAGCCCCCGGTCCCTGGCGCGAGCCCATGCGGGATAAGCTCCGAGAGGCTCTTCGAGGTAAACCATTTTACCTACTCCCCTAGTTTGGTCAGTCGGCCGTGGATGCGGGCGGACTGGAACATCATTTTAAAAAATAGAAAGGCCATAAATAAATAAAATCCATTGAGAAGCGTAGGAATCCAGATTTGTTTTGGATTTAAGTTCCCCGCCATAAGAACTTCCCTCATCCCCTCAAAAATATAAGTGGCCGGCAGAGCCAGAGCCACGGGCTTTAAAAACCAAGGCAGAACACTCACCGGATAAAATACCGCTGCAAAGGGCTGTATGAGCAATGCCAATCCCCAGGCCATCACCTCCGCCCTTTCTCCGTACCTTAAAATGATGGCGGTGGTGACAATACCTACTGCCCATCCCATTGCCACTAAATTCAAAACAAAAGGAAAAAGATAGGTTCCCATTTTGAAAAGATTGAATGAGAAAAATGCCCAGGCCAGGAATACGGTCACGGCCCCCGCGGTGAGAAGTTTTACGAAACTCAACGTCATTGTGGCCAGGAGGAATTCTATTGGTTTTAAAGGACTTGTGAAAAGGTTCAGAAGATTCCGAGACCAAACCTCCTCCAAAAATGAGATGGAGATCGCCTGTTGAGACCGAAACAGCATGTCCCAAAATATCATGGCTCCTAAAAGATATCCTGAAAATCGGCTGATCCCGTTAGGATGTTGCACGATATAAAGAGTCAAGAACCCCCACACCAGAAGATCGAGGACCGGCCAGTAGAATATCTCCATAATGCGGGAAGCGCTTTTGGGGTAAAGGTAGAGGTGCCGGAGTAAAACAGCCCAAATACGTATAAGACAGTGGTTGGTGGTTAGTGGTTGGTGGTTGGCTAAGGAGGTCATGTGCGGGCGATTTTAAGAAAAACTTCTTCCAGAGTGCCTTGGTTAAATTTATTTTGCAGTTCTTTGGGGCTTCCCTCAGCTACGATTTTACCTTTGTTAAGGAAAAACACACGCTCCGCCATCGTCTCCACTTCCGCCATGTTGTGGGAGGTATAGAGAATTGTCATCCGGTGTTCTTTTTGGATTTCTTTTAATATGCGCCGGGTTTTATCCGCGATATCGGGATCCATGCTGGCGGTGGGCTCGTCCAAAAGAAGGAGTTCGGGATCGTTTAATATGGCCTTCGCCAGATTCAAGCGTGAGATTTGGCCGGAGGAAAGGCCTCTTGTGGCCCGGTCTTTTAAGTCCCATATCTCCATTTTCTTAAGGGCCCACTCTATTTTCTCTCCGGAATGGGGGATATTATACAGCTTGGCGAATACGTTTAAATTTTGCCAGGGAGAAAGACTCATGGGCATCATGACATAGGCGGAGGAAAAGTTGGCATGGGCCAAGATTTCTTCTCTATGGGAAGCCAGGTCCAGACCGAAAATTTGGATAGAGCCCTGGGAGGGCAGAAGGATGCCCAAGAGCATATGGATAAGGGTGGTTTTCCCGGCTCCATTAGGACCCAGAAGCCCCACGATCTCACCCGAACCTATTTCCAGGGAAATATTGTCCACCGCCACCGTGTTTTCGAATTTTTTGGTCAGGTCTTGAACCCGCACAATAAGATCAGCCATGCTCCTATTCTACTAATTTCTATCTTAACACTAATCCTTTGGGTTTGGCGGGGGGCAGAGGGTCCTTAGACAGACCGGGATTATACTCGAATGCGCCTATATCGGGAGCAGAGCCATACCA
>JACQJN010000170.1 GCA_016205085.1 Elusimicrobiota bacterium
ATAAAGGACTAATGTAAATGCGGGATAAATGAAAGGTAAATTTTAAGTAAATTGAGGTGATTTTTTGGTGAAGTTATTAAGAAGGCTAAGGTTTCTGCTGGCTGGGTGTTTCTGTGGAAGTGGGTTTGTTTTGACTGCGGAGGCGGGAGATGTCGGAGTATGTGGCAAAGATCAATATGCTGAGGAGAATAGCCAAGCCGAAGGAGTTGGCTATTCTCACCGTTTTTTCGGTTAGCTTCTTGCCGCTTAACCCTTCCCAAATATAAAGAGCTGCATGGCCCCCATCCAGAAGAGGAATGGGCAGGAGATTAAAAAATCCCACCGCCACCGAGATGAGGGCTATGAGGAAAATAAGATCCTCCAGACCTGAATGGGCGGCTCGGCTGACCATCTGAATAATGCCAACGGGTCCCGCGAGGTCCGGTTTTTCCCGTTTGTAGATTTTAGAACCCAATGTGACTATGGTGTAGGCGGTCCAGTAGTAACACTGACGCAGACCTTCTTTGGCCGCTCGGAAAAATGTGACGGGTGTGTAATTGATTTTTGGGCTGATTCCGATCATCCCCCTGGTTCCGGAGGGGTCGAGGCGGGGAGTTAAAGTCACCTTAAAAACAGTTGCGAGTTGCGAGTTGCGAGTTGCGAGTTCACTTTTGGTTCTTTCCACAGTCAAGGTGACGGGTTTATCGGGGCTTTTGTGAATTTTCTCGGCCATATCCTTCCAGGTGAGGACCTTAGCTGCATTGATCTGAAGGATTTTGTCCTCTTTGAGTAAGCCTGCCTGTTTGGCGGGATAAGCATCCACCACTTCTCCCAGGATTGGGAGTTCCGAAGGTTGTGGATCGCCCATCCAGTAAATGCTTCCCGTAAATAGCGTGAAGGCCAAAACGTAGTTCATGAGAGGGCCAGCCGCTACGATCATCAACCGCTTATTCCATGGTTTTGAGAAGTATTCCTCCGGAGCGCCTTTACACTCCTCCATGTTCTCCCCCGCTGGTTTTACGAAACCGCCCAGGGGCAAGGCACAGATGCTGAACCTGGTTTCTCCTTTTGTGAATCCATAGATTTCCGGACCGAATCCGAAGGCAAACTGATCCACCCGAACCTTGAGGGCTTTGCATAGGAAAAAATGGCCGGATTCATGCAGGAAGATGACGAGCCCAAAGGTTAAGAGAACGGCCAAGATGGAGAGAATCATCAGTTAGAATTTAGCATTTATTTTTTAGAATTTCTAAGGTTTTTTGCCTGGCCCAACCATCCACCTCCACAATCTCTGATAAGCTGGGAGTTCGAGAGGGTTGCTGGCAAAAACGCATGATTCGCTCTATGATCTTGGGAATATCGGTAAAGCGGATTTGTTCTTTTAGGAAGGCTTCCACGACTATTTCATCCGCGGCCGAAAGGACAGTCGGCAGAGTTCCTCCGATACGCGCCGCTTCAAGAGCCAAGGCCAGGCAGGGAAACCGTCTAAAATCAGGTTTATCAAAATCCAGTCTTTTGACCGAGAAAAAATTGAGATGTTCCGCGGGAGATTGTTTTCTTTCGGGATAGGTGATGGCGTATTGGATGGGAAGTCTCATGTCGGGGGGGGACATCTGGGCCAGAACGGAACCATCCTGGAATTCAACGGCGGAGTGCATGACGGATTGAGGGTGGATGACCACTTCAATTTGGTCCAGGTGTAGCCCGAAGAGATTCTTAATTTCTATGGTTTCAAATCCTTTGTTCATCAAGGTTGCGGAATCGATGCTGATTTTTTTGCCCATTTTCCAGTTGGGATGGGCCAAGGCCTCCTTGGGGGTTACTCGATCCAAAGACCTCTTTTTGCGGTAGAAGGGTCCGCCGGAGGCCGTCAACCATATCTTGGAAATTAGAGTCGCGAGTTGTGGGTCGTGAGTCGTGAGTTTATGATTTTGCAGACACTGAAAAATGGCGGAGGGTTCAGAGTCGACCGGAAGGATTTGAGCATTCCACCGCTGGGCTTCTTTCATGAGAAATTCACCTGCCATCACCATGGGTTCTTTGTTGGCCAGGGCGATACTCTTGCCGGCTTTAATGGCGGTGAGCAAGGGAAGAAGTCCCATGCCGCCGACCAGGCTGGTCAATACCAGATCCACTTCCGGTTGGGAAGCCAGTTCCGCCAATCCTTCCACGCCGGGAGGAAGGAGTTTAGGATGGCCTGTGAGTTTGGCTCGAAGGCAGTCGGAGGCTTCCGGGTCATGGAGGCTGATCCACTTGGGTTTAAATTTGATGGTCTGTTGTAGAAGTTTTTGGGCGTTCTTGTTGGCCGACAGACCTATGACTTGATAGTCAGGTCCCAATTTTTCCAGGACTTCCAAGGCGTTTTCTCCTATGGATCCGGTGGAGCCCAGGATGGCGATACGTTTAGTCATAGAAGGTAAGGCAAAGTGTAATATAAAAGTGGTGCGGTGAATAGAAAGGAGTCAAAACGATCCAGAACTCCCCCGTGCCCCGGGAGAAGATGGGAAGAGTCTTTAACCCCCACACTGCGTTTGACGATAGACTCTGCCAGATCAGAAATTTGCCCGAATACCCCTATGAGAAGGCCTAAGAGAACAGCTTTGTGGGGGGAAAAAGTTCCCGAGAGAAAGAACGAGCAAAAACCATAGCTGATGGCGATGGCGGTCAAGAATCCCGCCACAGTCCCTTCCCATGTTTTGCCAGGGCTAATGCTGGCCGCCAACTTTCTTTTTCCGAACAGAGTTCCTATGAAATAAGCGGCGCTATCCATGATCCAAATGGAAAGAACCAATAGATAGGTGAGTTCTTCCCCGAAGGGTCTTAAATCTCTTAAAAGAAAAAGATGGCTCAGGGTCCAGGCAATCAAAAGAATTCCTAGCAGGCTTAGTCCCACTCTTTCTAAGGAACGTTCCGATTTGAACATCTCTCCAACCATGCTGGCAATCAGACAAAGAGTCAAAAAAAGAAAAAAGGAGTTCTGGAGCAATGCGGACAGGGCCAACAAAGTGCCTCCCCAAAGTACCAGATGTCGCTGCACCCCTTTGCCTCCCAAGGAAAGGATGATGCCGTATTCGTAAAGGGAGAGGACAATGATCCCCAATACAAAGAGCATAAAGGGAAAACTGCCTAGATGGACCATGAATAGGATAAGGGGAATCCCTAGCATGGCAGTCAAGATACGGGGCAATATCACTAAATTCCTCCGAACCTGCGGTTCCTTTTCTGAAATTCGGAGATGGCGGCCAAAAGGTCTTCTGGTCCGAAATCCGGCCATAAGGTGGGGGTGACGTACAATTCCGCATAGGCTACCTGCCAAAGCAGAAAATTGG
>JACQJN010000173.1 GCA_016205085.1 Elusimicrobiota bacterium
GGGGAAGGGATGTAAGTTTTTCTTTACTTTACCTAAAAAAGCGGTCTTGCCGGAGGTCGTCGTACCTCCGGAGTTAAGTTCAAAACGCGAAGCATGAAACTTGTTTTAGTTCTTTTACTTTTTGTGCAAAAACTAAGTGCGGCGGAGTTGTTCCAGGTGATCGTGGTTCAGCCCGGAGATACCCTTTGGGGGATCGCCAATAAGTATCTGAAAGATCCCACCCGGTGGGACGAGATTTTAAGGCATAATGCCTTGCCTACTTCCGATCCGACCGTGGCTTTGCCGGGTCTGAATTTGAAAGTCCCGGTCATTCTCATCAAAGAGCAGTTTCGGGCTGCCAAACTCATTTCTATCCTGAATGAGGTGCTTTATCGCAGAAAGGAGACGCCGGATTGGAGGTCGGCGGTTCTGCAGATGGATCTCTATGAGGAGGACAGTTTGCGCACCATGGTGGAGGCTTGGGCTAAGGTTTTATACGCCAAGGGAGAGGTTTTGAGCCTGCATCCCAATTCGGTGGCGGTGCTCAAACCCCCTCGCAAGAATGTGGAATTGGAGCTTCTGCGGGGAGAGATTCGCGCGGGGAGTTCCAGGGTTCTGACGGCGTCGGCGCTCATCACTCCTAAAACCAAGAATACGGACTATAGCGCCAAGGTCAAAGAGGATTTGACCACGCTGGTCCAGGTGTATTCGGGGCGGGCGGCGGTGGAGGCGCAAGGACAGGTGGTAGAGGTGCCGGCCGGGTTTGGTTCTGAGGTGCAGTTGGAAAGGCCTCCCTCGAAACCCATCCCCTTGCCGCCTTTGGCAGAAGTGAGGAGTTCTCCTTCGGATCGTTTCAAGGGCTCTTCTGGTCCTTGGATAAAATTTACGGGAGGGGTGATTTCTGTAGAAGGGGTACAGGCGACCCTCGGAAAGGAGGCATCGTCGCCAGCGGACCAAGATCCTTCTATAACATCGAAGGGCAACGCTCTTGAAGCTGAACAGGCGAAGGCAAAGGCGCTTCAAGTGGGAATTCCCATCCAGGGCTATCATGCCCAGTTAGCTAAAGACCGGAATTTTAACCAAATTATTTTGGATCGGATGTACTCCTTTTTGGATCGCATGGATTTGTCTCGTGAAAGGCTTCCCATGGGAACCTACTGGACTCGGGTGGCCATCGTGGACCTTTTGGGTTTGGAGGGGCGCTTTTCCGCGCCGATGCGTTATGAAGTGACGGGAACCCCTCCGTCTCTGGTTGTTTCCAGGCCCTCTCCGGGAGAGAGGGTGGGTGTGGAGTGGGTGCAGGTAGAGGGTGTCGCGACTCCCATGTCTGTGGTCAAGGTCAACGGGAAGGAGGTGGCGGTGGATGGAGGCGGGAATTTTAATGTCTCCATCCATCTCAATCCGGGATACAACGAGATCCGGCTGGCGGCCATGAATGAATCAGGCCTGGAGACGAAGGTCACTCGGGGTGTCCAGTACTCCTTGGCTCAGGCGCCTCAAAAATCGGAAACGGAGGCTGGGGCGTGGCAAGGTTTTTTTGAATCCATCGGCGGAGGGTTTGGTTTGACTCTTTTGATTTCGGGGCTGGTGATTGTAGGGGTGGTGCTGATCGTTTTGGCTTTGTAGCTTAATTTGCGATTTGGACGCTGATGTACATGGCCTGGCCTTGCCTTAAAATATCGAAGACCACTCCTTCTTTGAGCCGGATCTCAGAGGAGAGGTTCCTGAAGTCTTGCAGGGTAGAGACGCTGGTTTGGTTTACGCCCTGGATTAGGTCTCCTTCCAGTAGATATCCGTAGAGTTTTGAATCCGGACTCACCCGTTTGATAAGCACCCCTCCTTTTTCCTGTGCCAGATCCAATCCCTCCCATTGGAATGAGGTTTGTTGTTTCGGAGTTTCTTCCGCAGGGGCGGGACGTCGGCGGATGCCGCTTTCTATCCATTCCGGCCTTTCTCCCAAAATGACTGGGATGATCCTGTGTTTGTTCCGGCGATAAATCTCCAGGGAGGCGGTTTTCCCCGGAGGGGTACGTCCCACCAGGCGAACCAGATCGTGCGGGGTTCGGACGGAATGGTCGTTGAATTTCAAAATTACATCTCCGCGCTTGAGACCTGCTTTGGAAGCAGGGCTGTTTTCAATCACGGAGTTGATGATGGCGCCTTCTATGTTGGGGAGCCCGAACTTTTTTTGGATCACTTCATCCAAGGGGGCCAAGTCTATTCCCAGCCAGCCGGCCCGGATGGATTTGCCTTCCAATAGGTCGGCCAGGATTTCCTTGACCTCGTTGATGGAGATGGCGAATCCAATGCCGGCGTTGGAGCCTGACGGAGAGAAGATGGCGGTGTTGATTCCAATCACTTCGCCTTCGATGTTGAGGAGGGGGCCGCCGGAGTTGCCGCGGTTGATGGCGGCATCGGTTTGGAGGAGATTGTTGTACTTGCGTCCTTCGATCAATAGGGATTGACGGATAGCCGAGAGGATGCCTACCGTGACTGTCTGTTCCAATTCGAAGGGCGAGCCGATGGCGATGGCCCAATCTCCCACCCGAATCTTGCTGGAGTCTGCTAGTTTTAGGTAGGGGTAAGTTCCCGGGGTTTGGATTTTGACCACAGCCACATCCATATTGGAATCTTTTCCCACCACCTTTCCGGTGACTGTTTTGTCCTTGCCGTTGGGTAGGGTCAGGGTTATTTTGATTTCGTCGGCTCCCCGGATCACGTGTTCATTGGTGATGACGTATCCTCGATCATCAATGAGGACTCCGGAACCGACTCCCTGAGTTTTCCAGCGGTAGGGTCTGGTCCTTGGCTCCGGCTGGCCGCGGAAGAAATGGTACAAGAACTCATCGGGATCGCCAAAGAAAAATTGAGGGGATTGAACATAGCCCCTCTCCTCATGAATTGCGGTGATGTTGACCACGGCCGGCTTAGCCTTTTCGGCTACTGAGGCAAAAGCGTCCTGCAGGGAGGAGAGGGCAGGAGAAGCCCCGTGGGCATAAGTAAAAAGTAAAAGGTAAAAAGTAAAAA
>JACQJN010000194.1 GCA_016205085.1 Elusimicrobiota bacterium
GCGCGCGCCGCCGACACCATCGCCGACACCCGGCTCATTCCCACACAGGAACGCATCCATTGCCTGGACCTTTTGGCGGGGCCTTTCCAAGGTCTCAGGAAGCCTTCCGAAGTCCTGTTGAAGATTTTAAGAAATGTTCCCCGCCATCAGAACCCTTCCGCCGAAAACAAATTATTGGAACACCTATCCGCCTGTTTTGAATTCCTCTCCCGACTTTCCGCTTCAGAGCAAGACCTCATCAAAGAAGTGGTCACGGGAGTTATTCAGTGAATGCGCATGGACTTAAAATCCTTCACGGGAGAGGATGCCGCCCATATCACAGCCTTGGAAAAAGAGGAAGAACTAGATCGTTATTGCAGCCTGATTGGAGGAGCCCCGGGAGCTTTTTGGACCAAATTATGCCTTCTCCGACTGCCAGTTCTACGCAGTTCTAATGCGTCCATACTGACACAGCAGGGCATCTTTTTAGGAAAAGGATTGCAGATGACCAACATTCTCAGAGACGTCGCTGCGGACCTTAGAATAGGCCGGTGCTATTTGCCGGCCATAGACCTGGATTCTCAAAACCTTTCTCCTGCCGACCTCTTAGATCCCAAAAATCTTCCACCTTTAAAACCCATTCTGCATCGCTATATCCGCAAAGCCCTGGAGTACCTGGATCAAGGGGAAAAGTACATCGTTTCCCTCCCGTCACGAACCCCGAGGCTGCGGATTGCCGCCGCATGGCCGCTTCTCCTGGCTCTTGAAACCCTGCGCCGGATCGCGCTCTCCACTGAAATCCTAAATCCCGCGGTGAAAGTCAAGGTCCCCAGGATACAAGTATATCTTCTGCTGGGGACCTCCCCATTTTACGTCTGGGCCGAGAGTTTCTTTCATCGGACCTACCAGTCTATGAAGCAGAATCTTCTGGACGCCACTCCAGCTCCTGGGTCCCAATCCTGACCTCATCCCCGGACTGAATTCCACAACGCCTTAATTCCCGGTCTACCCCCATTTTTTTCAAAATCCCCTGGAAACGCCGCAGCGCTTCCGGAAGCCCGAAACGTGTCATGGAAACCAATCGTTCCACGCTCCGCCCACAAACTTCAAAAACATGGCTTTCCACCTTTCGGACTACGAACTCCTTTTCCATCCCGCTCTTTTCCTCGATGGCCACTCCGGAAACCGCGGAAGGCTTCGATTGAGATAAAAATCTTAACACCTCATCCAATACTTTTTCCACTCCACTCCCGGTAACCGCGGAAATCCCAAAGATTTTCCATCCGCGTCTTTTAGATTTTATTTTCTTCAATTCTAAAGCAGCCACGGACAGATCCATCTTGTTGACGGCTAAAAACCGCGGTTTTTTATAAAGCGCCGAACTAAATTCCTTAAGCTCCCTTTCCAGCACTCGTATTCCCTGAACGGGTTCCACGCCGCCAAAACCCGACGGATCCACCAGATGGATCAAAACCCGCGTTCTCTCCAAATGCTTTAAAAACTGAATGCCCAAACCTTTTCCCGTATGCGCTCCTTCGATGAGTCCCGGAATGTCCGCCAAAACAAAGCTCTTTTCCTTGTGCCGTACCAATCCCAATTGAGGAGACAGTGTGGTAAAAGGATATTCCGCAATTTTAGGCCTGGCGCGAGAGACTCGCGCCAGAAAAGTAGATTTGCCCGCATTGGGAAAACCGACCAACCCCACATCGGCAAGAACCTTCAACTCAAGGTCTATGGCGATCTCCTCTCCGAGCTCTCCCTTCTCCGCAATCCGGGGAGCTTTATATTGATTGGATTTAAACGAGGCATTCCCACGTCCCCCCCTCCCTCCTTGAGCTATCAGAACTTTCTGATCGGGCTGAATGAAGTCCGCCACCACCCTCTCGCCTCTTTTGACCACCGTCCCACAAGGAACATAGATCGTAATATCCTCGCCATTTTTCCCATTCTTGTTGCTCCCTTGGCCATGACCGCCATTCCCAGCCGACCGACGCGAATGGAGGGCCAAATCCAGAAGCGTACTCATATCCGAGTCCGCCTTCAAGTAGATATCCCCACCTTTTCCACCGTTACCTCCATCCGGCCCACCCCGCGGGATATACTTCTCCCTCCGGAAGGAAAGACAGCCATCGCCTCCCTTCCCCGCCTTCAAATAGACTCTAGCCGTATCTATGAATTGCATGGAAAATAAACTCTAACAAAAAAGAGGCGGTTTCCACCGCCTCTTAATTTTAGATTTTCAGTTTTTTACTAAGCCTTCGCGACAGCACCCTTCGCAGGATAAACCGAAATCTGCTGTTTTCCTTTATAAGCCCACTCAAACTTCACCTGTCCCGACACCTTAGCGAAAAGCGTATCGTCCGATCCGCGCCCAACGTTTAATCCCGGAAGGAACTTGGTCCCTCTCTGACGCACCAGCACCGCTCCAGCCAAAACAGTTTGTCCACCGTATCGTTTGACACCCAACCTTTGACCTGCACTGTCACGACCGTTGGTGCTGGACCCCTGCGCCTTTGTGTGTGCCATTTCAATTCGAGATTAAAAGATTAGGAGATTAAGCGATTAAGATGTAGAAAAATCCTGGATACGGATTTCAGTCAGCCACTGCCGGTGTCCCTGAAGCTTCGTATAACCCTTCTTGGGCCTCTTCTTGAACACCAGCTCTTTTGCGGCACGAAAATGCCTCAGGACCTCCGCCATCACCTTGGAAACATTTCCTTTTCCCTTGCGAACATCCGGCGAAACCCAAATGGCTTTAAGCTGCACCTGTTTGCCTTCCGGAACCCCCAGCCTCTCCACCTGAAGAATCTCTCCCGGAGAAACCCAATACTGCTTGCCGCCTGTTTCCACAACCGCAAACATAGGATTTTAGTATACCAAATTACAAAGCGTCTGCACAGTTCTCATCCCCGAGCCCTTGGAACAGAATCCAAGGACCCTGAAGTGCCGGAGGCACGAAGGGACGGGGACCCCATCCGCTGGGAAAAAGGACCTATTTCCATTTAGGACTAAAGGCCTGTTTGGCTCGGATGGTTTTTTGATTTTTCGTCTGAGAACATTGACATGCGAGTTCGCGACGTGTTAAACTATCACCAGAAGCAACCGGAGAAAAATCCGCCATGAAACAAAAATCCACGGAAGAAAAGATGGGCCATAAAGATTTGAAAATGGCGTTGACCGAAAATCAGCTCAAGGTAATACGGGACAAATATCTTCGGGACACCGCCTCCCCCGAAGCCTGGCTGGAGGGAGTGGCTCACAACGTGGCCCTGGCCGAAATCCTGCTTCACCAGGACGCCCACAAGTGGGGGATATTCAACGGAGTTCATTATGTCGTTCTAAACTCTTCTTCAAACGGCAGCGGCGCTCGCCCGGGAAAAATGACCCTGTTCCATGAAGGGCTGCACGAGGCTAAAGAACGCGACCAAAACTTTGCCCGTCTTTTAAAAAATTTAGAACAGGCATACCGGAAACTGCCCGAGGCCAAACGATTGGTAGACACTTGGCAGAATAAATTTTATTCCCTCATGGCCTCTTTCGACTTTCTGCCCAACTCCCCCACGCTGATGAACGCGGGACGGGAACTGCAACAGCTCTCCGCCTGCTATGTGCTGCCGGTGGAGGATTCGATTGAAGGAATTTCAAAGGCCCTGACCGCCCAAAGCCTGATCCAGAAAAGCGGCGGTGGCACAGGATTCTCTTTCGCCCGTCTGCGCCCCAAAGGGGATGTGGTGAAAAAAACCAGGGGGGTGGCCAGCGGAGCCATCTCCTTCATGCAGATCTATGACAAAATGACGGACGTCGTAAAACAAGGGGGAACGCGCCGGGGAGCCAACATGGGAATTCTGCCCTATTGGCACCCTGAGATTAAAGAATTCATCGCCATGAAACTCCAGCCGGGGGTCATGGAGAACTTCAATGTTTCAGTGGCCATCGATGAAAAATTTATGAAAGCGGTGGCCATGGATGCGGAATATGATTTGATTAATCCCAGGACCAAAGAAGTGACGGGAAAGGTCCGCGCCAAGGAGATATTCGACCTCATGGTGGACTGCGCCTGGAGAACGGGCGACCCTGGATTTGTGGTGATCGACCGCATCAATCAATCCGGCTCGAACCCCACCCCAGCCATAGGCCAGATAGAATCGACAAACCCGTGCGGAGAGGTTCCTCTCTTGCCATGGGAGCCATGCAATCTAGGCTCCATCAATCTTTCCCAGTTTGTGAAGGGACCTTCCCTGAAAGGGACTTTCGATTTTGAAAGACTGGAGGAGATCGTGTTCCTCACCACCCGATTCTTAGACAATGTGATCGAGGTGAACAATTCTCCCCTGCCGGAAATCGAGAGAATGGCTAAAGGCAACCGCAGAATCGGAGTCGGCGTGATGGGCTGGGCAGAGACCCTGGTTAAGATGGGCATCGCTTACGACTCCCCGCAAGCTCTGGAATTTGCGGAAAAGGTGATGCAGTTCATTGAAGACAAGGCCCTCGAATGCTCCGAAGCGCTAGCTAAGGAGCGCGGGATATTCCCTCACTGGAAAGACTCCGTTTATGATCCTCACTCCATGCATTTTAGAGGGGAAGCCAGAACTCCCCGGAACGCGGTGCGGACCACCATCGCCCCGACCGGCACCATCGCCATAGCGGCCGGACTCCAAGGAGCCGGGATAGAGCCTTTCTTCGGCATCGCCTACACCCGCTACAACGCACGGGCTCTGGACGCCGTTAAAAAAGGAGTAGAGCCGGAGGCTAAAGACGTCTTCTTTGAAGTAAATCCCCTCTTTCGCGAATTGGCCAAAGAACATGACTATTTCGGAATGACGGAGCAGGAACTCTGGAAAAAAATCCAGGACAATCATAAGTCGGTGCGGGGGATCAAGGAGATCCCTCAACACATACAGGATCTGTTCCCCACCGCTCATGACGTCTCCATAGACTGCCACGTCAAAGTGCAAGCCGCCTTCCAAAAATACACAGGCAACGGGGTGAGCAAAACCATAAACATGTCCAACTCCGCCACGCCCGAAGATGTCAAACGGGCCTACCAAATGGCCTACGATTTGGGCTGCAAAGGCATCACTATCTATCGGGACGGCTGCAAGGCCCAGCAGGTTCTTAACCTCACGACACAGCCTTCCACTAAGAGAAAAGAAAGGACCTATGAACCCTTCGGCGTCTCTTCAGAGTATTATCAGATCAAGACGGGATACGGCCCCCTGCACATCCACATCAACTACGATGAGCACGGCCCTTACCAGATCTTCACCAATCTTCCGCCCCTGGGGACCGAGATTTCAGGACTCGCTTCTTTGATCGGCATCCTGATCTCAAAATATCTGGAGGCCGGCGGCGGACCCATCCGGCTCCTGAAACACCTGAATGCCGTCAAAGGGGACAGACCCCTCGGATTCGGAGAAAACCGGGTCAATTCGATCGCTCATGCCATCAGCCTAGCCTTAAGATTCCACCTGAAAAAAACGGGGTGGATCACAGACGGCACCGATGAAACTTCAAAGGAAAAATTGGAGTTGTGGGAGCTCACCCGAACTCTCTACTGCCCCAAATGCTACTCCTCCAATGTGGCCTATGAATCGGGCTGTACCGGCCCCACCTGCCACGACTGCGGACATTCGGAGTGCTCGTAGAGCAAGCGCTTCTGTACAGACTCCATACATTTTCTTCTCCGGGACTGGATCGCTTTTTTATCGCCCTCACCCGCCTGGGGGATCCCCGCGTTTTAACCTTTCTATTTGCCCTCACCGCACTCTGCCTGTTCTTTTTCAAACTTAGATCGGAAGCCATCACCGCAGCTTCCATGGGAATAACCAGTTGGATCTTAACCAAATTTCTAAAACATATATTTACGCGGATGCGTCCCCACTTGTGGGTATGGTCCGATCCTTCCTATGGCTACAGCTTCCCCAGCGGCCACACCCTGGGATCTGCGGTCTTCTACGGCTGGCTGGCTTGGTTTCTGGGCCAAACCTATCCAAGGCATAAAACCAAATTCTACGGCATCGCCTTTCTCTTAGTAGGTCTAATCGGTTTTAGCCGAATCTACTTAGGAGTCCATTGGCCTTCAGATGTTCTGGGGGGATGGATAGGGGGGATACTGATCCTGGCTGGTGGCAATTTCTCTTTGCAGAGATGGCAAAAAATTTGATTCTCCGGATCACACTACTCCTCTGCCTATCCCTGGCCTCTACCGGTTTCTGTGATGAAAACCAATTGTTTTCGCCGGACTATCTCCGAAGGGCGTGGAGCGATTTCAAAGAGATGCCCACAAAACCTCTCCACTTTTCCAGAAACCAATGGTTTCTCACGGGAGGTATTTTGACAGCCACATTCGGCTCTTTCGCTATAGACGGTTCCATCCGGGACTATTTTAGAGATAATCGCAATTCTTTCTCAAACAGATTAAGCGATTATTTCACTCATTTCGGGGATTATAAGTACCAGCTACCTCTCCATTTAAGCGCCTGGCTGGTGGGCAATCTTTTCGACTATTCTCCTCTCAAAAAATCCGCCGCGGATGGGGCTGAAGCCAGCCTCTTTGCCGCAGGAATCATCACTCCGCTCATTGTGCGCATAAGCGGAAGGGCTCTTCCCGAAAACAACGAACCTGCACTAAAATTCAGGCCCTTCGTTCCCGACCGTTGCTGTTTCCCTTCCGGCCACACCACAGAAGCCTTCGCGGTAGCCACAGTCTTGGACGTCAATTTCAGGGAAACATTCGGCTACTGGCACAGCCCCTTTTTATATGGGATCGCGGCCGCCACGGGAGCCTCCCGCATCTACGATCATAAGCACTTCCTCTCAGACGTAATTCTGGGCGCCGGCATAGGTTGGTCCATAGGCTACTGGCTGGCCAAAAAGCCTCGAAACCAAACTCAAATTTCTTTTATCCCCACCCCCCTATCACCCACTCCCGGATTGTTTTGGACAGTCAAATTCTAAATCATCCTTTCGAGACACCTTAGAGTGACCAAAATCCCATTGAATTTCCATGGAAAACCACTTATACTAAAAGTGTAAAATGCCGAAAAAATTGGCAAGAAATTACAATCTAAGATTTCGGGGAAAGAGAGGAGCCACATTAGTGGAAATCCTTATTGCAATGGTCATCATTACTATCGGCGTTCTGGGATTCATGGGGGCCTTCACCGGCATAAGCAAATCCATTCAGATTTCCAAAAACAAAGGCTTGGCCTCCAACTTGGCCCAGGAGAAAATAGAAAGCCTTAAAAACATCACTTATCCGAGACTTTTAGTGACCACCTTCACAGCCACAGAGGTGTGCGGATCCACTGTCACCTACGACGCAGGCTACTACCCAAAGGAAAGCATCGTGGTAGGAGACATCCCTTTCGAAAGAGCCGTCTACATCCGAAAAGTCTCCGAAGACGCTTCGGGAAATCTGGAGTATAAAAACTGGGATGACGCCGACACGAGCCTCAAAGAGGTGCTCATTCATATCCTTTACAGAGAGGGATCTGAATGCAAAAGCCTGTCCTTGAGAAACCTCCGGGACGATCCCAACCGACGTCCTCTCGACGCCACATTCTCCGGCACGGTTTCCTCTGGAGTCCTTGGAGGTGCCGCCATACAGGATGCCCGTGTGGAAGTGCTTGAAAATACAAGTTGGAAGGACACGACAGACGCCTCCGGGAATTACAGCTTCAGAGTCGCCGCCGGAACTTACACGCTGAAAGTAACCAGGACTGGATTTTTTTCTGGTACACGCTCTAATCTATCTATCAACAACGGCAGCATCAGCGACCAGGATTTTGCGTTAATTCCCATGGCCTCCGGAACCGTCTCCGGAACGGCCCATCTCCGGGACCACCTAGTGATCTCACAGGTGGTGGCTTCCTCCGGAACACAGGGAGGAGTGGAGGTAGAGGTGATAGAACTTTATAACCCAACTACTTACGCATGGACCATTGATGACCCCACCCTAGATGTCATATATCGACAAAAGCAAGGAGCAGGGAGCAACGTCACCATCAATTTGACTTACCATACCACCACTCTCCCCTCCCAAGGCTATTACCTGATCGCCAGTACCTCTCCCATCACATTCATGGGGGTCACACGCACCGCAGATGCTGAATTTAATGGAATGTCCAGCAACGTCATCAAGAATGCATCCTCAGACGGAGGCATCGGTATTAAAAAACCAGGAGCTTCCACCTACTATGATCGGGTGGCTTGGTCTAATGATTCAGCCCAAGATCCTCCACTAGAATTTGTTGAGACAACCGCGTTCTTGTACCCAGGCTTCACTGGTCTGGCAGATGGAGACCACCTCGTGCGCTTGACCAGTTCCACAATGCTTACTACAGGAATAGGAAGGGCCTACGATACAGACAAGAATCTGTATAATTTTACCTACATCCCCATGATCGGCCTAGAAGTATTAAATTCATCTATTATCCAAGCTCCTGAAACCGGAACTCCGGCAGGGGGAGCCATTGTTTCGGCTACGGATGGCCTCTCCTCTCCTGTAGTCGCTAACTCCAGCGGCACATTCCAACTGGTCAGTGTAGCCACAGGAACCTGGACGGTTACCATCTCCAGCGGAATTTTATACACCGACCGCACCAGTGTAGCCGTCACCGCCAATACCACCACCCCCTTAGGAACGGTGGGCCTCACCTCTTCCACCGCAAACGGTTATATCAGCGGAA
>JACQJN010000025.1 GCA_016205085.1 Elusimicrobiota bacterium
ATCCAGAAACTAAATCAATTTTTTGCCGGCGGATGATGGGAAGTGCTTCCCATGCGAAAATGGATTTTTATTCTCCTTTCTTTCTCGACTCCCGCCTTCCTGCATGCCGGTGGAAATTTAAGTTTGACTTCCCCTCAGTTCTCCTCCGGTAGCTCCACAAACACAGTTGTTCAAGACTCTTCCTTGACCCTGATAAAGGAGTGGAGTTTCGGGGGGCAAGCCGCTCCTGCGGGAAGATACCATACCGGGTTCGCTATGGATGAAACGAGAAACCAGGCGCTTCTCTTCGGAGGGCAGAATGAATTGGGGAGTACTTTCGGAGACACCTGGGTCTGGGACTTAAGCGGGGGATGGGTGCAGAGGACGCCTTCGGGGCCTCCCGCTTCCCGCTACGGGCATGGGCTGGTCTGGATAGGAGACAAGTTTCTCTTGTTCGGAGGATCCGCCAACAATCAGACTTGGGCCTATGATATCGCGGCCGATACCTGGACTTATATTCCGGTTTCTCAATCTCCCGATTCTCGGACCTTGTTTGGAATGGCTTATGATCCGGATCAGAATGTGGCGGTGGTTTTTGGGGGAGTTTCGGACAATGCCACATGGATCTATGACGTTGCCGCTTCCAGTTGGTCCGTATTTAACCTGTCTCCCGCCCCCTCCGCGAGAACCGGGACTCAGATGGTTTACGACAAGACTCAAAGAAGGATTCTCTTGTTCGGAGGGAAGGACTGGAACTCCTCCGCTCTTTTGGATGACACATGGTCCTTGGATGTGGGAAATAAGATTTGGACGCAAAAGAACCCCACCGCGAAACCGGAGGCCCGTTCGGAAGGAGCTTTGGCGTATGATGTTTTCAACGGACGGGTGTTTCTGTATGGCGGATCCGTATCCGCCGGGCTTGCGGGAGATTTATGGTTCTACGATTTCGGAGCGGACCGCTGGTCTCAACACTATGAATTTGATCCCAACCAGCCTGCGGGGCGCTTCGGCCACGGCCTGATCTATCACACCCAGGATCAGAAGGCCATGATATTCGGAGGCAAGCAGGATGTGGCGGTGCGGTCCGTTTGGAGATACGTTTTCCGCTCCACGGGCATATGGAGCTCCGCCGCCTTGGATGTCTGGGCGGGTTTTAGCAATGTGACTCCCAACACCTGGGACAGCTTGACGACCACTTTCAACAGCAAGCCTTCCTATACGGATGTGCTGCTTCAGTTGGCTTCCTCTTCGGATGGGAATACTTACGATTCTTTTCGAGGCCCGGACGGCTCCACCCAGACATTCTATGCTTCCAGCCCTACCCCTCAGACCGTCTGGACAGGACACAGCGATAAGCGTTTCATCAAGCTGAAGGCTGCATTCAACTCCAACGATCCTCCGGCGCGGGCAAAAGTAGCGGAATTTAATATAGCCTACAACCGGGCTCCTTTTTCTCCTGTCTTAAAGTCTCCCGCGGACAACGCCAGGATAAATGACAGCACGCCTTTATTGGCTTGGAATCTCACCTCGGACCCGGACGGCATATTTACGGATTCCCCGCTTTTGTATCAGGTCCAAGTGGATACTGATCCTGTTTTTTCCTCCGCGGACATTTCGGAGGAAAATATTCCGGCCGGATCCTCGGAAGTTTCTTTTACCACGGGGACTCTGCTTCCGGGGGATTGTGGTATTGGCGGACCAGGGCCAAGGATCCGGCGGGACTGTATGGCGTATGGTCCAGCACATTCAGCGTTTTGATAGATACGCATACCCCTCCCGGTCCCGTCACAAGCATGACCGCTTCCCTGGGGCCTGCCAACGGTTTCATTTCTTTGCTTTGGACGTTCCCAGGGGATGACAAGGGAAGAGTGGACAATGGCCGCTACCGGATACGGTTTTCCACTTCAGGTTCTATTCTGACGGAAGGGGCATGGTCCGGAATTATTGAGGAGAGAAACTCCCTTTTTAGCGCAAATCCCGGAGAGAACGTTCAATCCATTGTGACGGGACTCTCCGATGCCGCCACCTATTTTTTTGCCGTTAAAACGGAGGATGAACTGGGAAATCTTTCTCCGCTTTCCGCGGTAAGCCCCTTCGCCATGACCAACGCCTCTCCCACGGTCGCGCTCTTGTCTCCGAATGGTGGAGAATTTATTCAAATGATAACCACCATCTCCTGGAATCAGTCTGATCCCAACCTGGGAGACGTTCTGACGAAAGCATTACGCTATTCTTCGGATGGAGGAGCCAATTTCTCTGTTCTAATCGCCAGTGGAATAGCCACGGGCACTACATTTTACCTGTGGGATTCCAGAGGCGTTCCCAATACGGTTTCCGGCAGGATTAAAATCGAGGTGGTGGATCAGAGGGGGTTCTCGGCTGCCGATGCTTCAAATGGGAATTTTCAAGTGGACAATGTCAACGAGGCCCCCGTCGTCCAATGGAGTTCAGCCCCTGCCAATGCTCAGGAAGTTTCGGGTGTGCTTACGGTCTCCTGGAGCGTGGCGGATCCCAATCTCTTGGACACTCACGCGTATTCCGTTTTGCTTTCGCCGGATTCAGGCGGCAGTTTTTTTACTCTGGCTTCAGGGATTTCTCAATCCAGTCATACATTCAACACCGCCGTTTTTTCCAATCTCACCACGTATAGACTCAAAGTGGTGGCCACAGATTCGGGAACTCCCGTCTTAAGCGGAGAAGCCCTTTCTCCCGTTTTCAGCATCGTCAATACCCTGCCTCCAAACTCTTTTAATCTCCTGAGCCCTCTGCAGCTGGATTTCCCCAGCGTGTTTGATTTAAAGTTTTCTTGGGAAGCGGCCAGCGATCCGGAGGGGGGAGCGGTGTCCTACCGTTTGCAGTATTCCACCGTTTCCGGACCTGCGGATGGGACTGTGGTTTCTGGTTTAAACCAGACGAATTACACCCCTGCCTTAAATTCCCTTTTGATGGACACGGAGTATTTCTGGCAGGTGACGGCCCTGGACCCCTATTTGAGGGAAACCCAGAGTACCGTGGGCCGCTTTACTCTTTCTAGACTTAAATCCAAGACTTCCGACCGATTCCTGCAGGTGGAAGTCCTTTCGGGGATGCCGGCCAATGGATACTTGGATTTTCAAAATGCGGTTGTTTCGTATTCGGATTTGCTCGCTCGGGCCGAAGAGGATTCCAAGGCGGATCGGCTCAAGAAGGTGCTTTCCTATCCTACCTGGCAGATTCAAGTCAAGGATATTTCCGGAAATACCTTATCCAGCGATGGCATCGCGGCCAGGCTTACCTATAATTTCTCAACAAACAGCAGCAATAGTGAGCAGATTAAAATCGCCAAACTCAATCAGAGCCTGGGCCGCTGGGAGGTTCTTTCCTCGCCTCAAACCTATGATTCCAGCGCTAGGCAGCTCACCGCGACGGTCCAAGGATTTTCCGTGTTCAATGTGATCGCTTCCGTGACTCCTTCCCAGACGCTTTCGGGAGTCACCAATTTCCCCAACCCTTTTGCGGCAGGCAAGGAGACAACCCGCATACGGTATGTGCTCACTCAGGATTCAAAAGTGACTATTCGGTTCTATACCCTTCTGGGGGATTTGGTGCGCGTCTTGGAATTCGAGCCGGGTTCCTCGGGGGGGACGGGCATTCCCGTCGGTTATACGAACGAAGTCACATGGGACGGCAAGAATGGAGGGGGTCAAACGGTGGCCAATGGGATGTATATCGCCCAGATTCGGGCGGAGTCGTCGGAGGGGATAGTGACGGAGATAAGGCGAATTGGAGTGCTTAAGTGATGGATAGGGGGCAGGGACTGTCCGAGTTTGCCAGCGCAGGTCGCCTCAAATCTTCTTTCCAAGAAGATTCGGGCTCTGGGCCTCAGTTGCTACCCAACTTCTGCTGCGCAGAAGATTGGGTTCCCCGCAACTTCCCTGCCTGCCGGCAGGCAGGCGGACTGTCCCGCTACAGCCGGCAAATCTCGGCCAGCTGCCTCGGTACAATTTCGCTGTTTTTATTGCTTCTAGTATTATCTGAGCAAAAATTAATGGCGGCCTCGTTTCGCAACAGACCACAGACGGCGGGATTGCCGGGAGAATGGCTCAGCTCTTTTTCCGCCAGCGCCAGGGATGCGGGCCTGGGAAATGCCTCCACCGCCTTATCGGGGGCGGCGGCGCCTTACGCCAATCCCGCGGGCATGAGGGATACCCAGATGGGAGAGGTCAGCTTTATGATCGCTCCCATGTTTTCCGGGGGGCAGTATCAGAGTTTTTCACTCGTTCACCCCGTCACGTTGAACCGCCGCTTGGGGGTTACTTTCCTCCGCTTGGGCTCCGGAGAGGCGGAAAGAACCAGCGTCCTGGGAGAATCCCAGGGAAGTTTTAATGAAAATAATCTTGCCTTTTTACTTTCTTACAGCCAGGAGGCGTGGGAAATTTTGGATTTGGGATTCAGTGTGAAGGCCATACGTCAGTCTTTGGCCGAGTTTTCGGCCACGGGGGTGGGAGCCGATCTCGGAGCGCAGATTCATTTTTTCGAAGATGGTTTGATCGTTGGAGCAGCTGTTCAAAATATATTGCCCCCTAAGCTTAAGCTAAAAGAAGAGACGGATCAGTTCCCCCGTTTTTTCAGAGGAGGTCTGGCTCGAAAAGGTCAAGTGTTCGGACGGCCCCTTTTGGCCAGTTTTGACCTGATGGGGGGTGGAAATGTGCTCCGCTGGGCAGCGGGGATAGAGGGACAACCTTTCTTGAGCGGAGATATTCCTTTGTTTTTGCGTTTGGGAATAAACCACAGGGAGTATACG
>JACQJN010000185.1 GCA_016205085.1 Elusimicrobiota bacterium
ACAAGATATCGTACATTACCTTTTCGCCGCACTCAGTTTCCTCTGTGCGTCATAATTCGATAAAATATGATTCGTGGAAGATAAGCTTCTTCTTTTAGGGCTGGGGCTCGTCCTGGGCCTGGTTCTCCTGCTCCCCTTCTCGGTCCGCAAGGTGGAGGAAGAGCTGGAAATTTTTCTTCTGATCATGGGCTCTCTGGCGGTCACCCTCAGCAATCTTTGGAGCCGGCACCTGATTCAAGAGGCTCTTTCAGAGCCCATAAAGATATCCCTGGCAGTCCTTATTTTTGGGCTTCTTTTTAGGTGGTGCCGAGACAAGATTCGCAACGGCATTTCTCGCTTAGCGGACAAACTGGGTCTTGGCTTTTTTCTTTTTGTGCTGGTCTCAGGGCTGGGATTTGCCTCCAGCATCATCACCGCCATCATCGCGGCTTTAGTTCTTGTGGAGATTATCTCCGGACTTAAAATTGAAAAGGACAAGGAACGGGCCATCGTCATACTGTCCTGTTTTTCCATAGGACTGGGAGCGGTTTTGACTCCTCTGGGAGAACCCCTCTCTACCATCGCCACTTCCAAATTGGCAGGTCCTCCCCACCATGCCGATTTCTTTTTCTTAGGACGTCTTCTGTGGCCCTGGGTGACTTTGGGCATACTTCTCCTTGCGCTCCTGGCGGCCCGATACGCGGGACAAAAAGTAAGCTCCAACATAAGCTTGACTGAGGATGAACCCGAAAGCATCCAAACCATATTGATTCGAGCGGGGAAGGTTTACTGTTTTGTCATCGCCCTGGTCCTTCTAGGGCACGGATTTACTCCCATAGTAGATCGCTATCTCATCGAAACGCCCCAAACGGTTCTTTACTGGATCAATATGATCTCCGCCATATTAGACAACGCCACTCTGGCGGCCGCTGAAATCTCCCCTAAAATGAGCCTCGCCAAGATCGAATTTCTGCTGATAGGACTTTTAGTCTCAGGGGGAATGTTGATCCCGGGAAACATTCCCAACATCATCTGCGCCGGCAAGCTCAATATCAAAAGCCGGGACTGGGCCAAATTTGCCGTTCCCGTGGGATTGATTTTAATGCTTTTGTATTTTATACTTCTAAAATGCGTATCACACTAAGGTTAATCGTTTCTCTGATTTTCGTTGTTGCCTCCGTCGCTTTCTTCTCGGCTTACTTCCAGGTAAAACAGGAAAAGGAAAGACAGCGAGACGAACTGGAACGCCGCTCCAATCTTTTAGCACAAACCCTCCAAGAAGCGGTGGAACCCCTTTTGCAAAGAGGTCCCTCCGGCCACCTGCAGCGTTTGGTGGAAAAATTCGGCAACCGGGAGAGACTGGCCGGAATCGCCATCTACGATACGAAACAAAGCCCTCTCGCCATCACCATCAGCCTCGCCCCTTTGCTGCCCACACCCCCTAGAGTCGTTACGGAATCTTTCGACAAAAACGTGGATGCGGCCGAATTCGACTCCATCTCCGGGAAAGAGATGCATCTTTATGCCCTGCCCCTGCGCAGAAATGAAAAAATCTTAGGCACATTGGTCATTTTCCACGATGCCACCTATATCCAATCCCAGCTTTCCAGAATTCGGAGACACGCCTTCCTGCGCATCTTGATCCAAACGATTCTTATTTCCATCGTAACGCTTCTGATCGTCCGATGGAGCGTAGTAGGCCCCATCGCCCAGATGGCCGAGTGGATAAAGCAAATTCGCTCCGGGGAAATTCAGAAATCCTTTACCCTGCCCGAGGGAGACTTGTTCGCCAGCATCACTCGGGAAGTCTCCACTCTGACCCGACATCTATCCGAAGCAAAAACAGCGGCGGAAGAAGAGGCCCGGCTTCGACAGGCGGCGGAATCCCTTTGGACAGCCGAACATCTAAAAGAGCACGTCAGAGCCAAATTTCAAGGGAAGCCTCTGTTTATCATCTCCAACCGCGAGCCCTACATGCACCTGCGCCGCAGCCGCAAGATGGAAGTGATCATTCCAGCAGGCGGACTAATCACGGCCCTGGATCCCGTCCTGAGGGCCTGCGGAGGCACCTGGATCGCGCATGGTTCCGGGAACGGGGATTGGGACGCGGTGGACAGCCAAAACCGGCTGAGAGTTCCCCCCGAAGATCCCCTCTACACCCTCAAGAGAGTGGCCCTATCCAAAGAGGAGGAAAACGGCTATTACTACGGTTTCTCCAACGAAGGACTTTGGCCCCTATGCCACATCGCCCATACCCGCCCCACATTTAGAGCGGAAGATTGGGAACACTACCAAAAAGCGAATCAAAAATTCGCCCAGGCCGCTTTTGAGGAAATGGAGGACGTTGAAGAACCTTGCATCCTCGTTCAAGACTACCACTTCGCGCTCTTGCCCAGGTTTCTCAAAGAAAAGCGCCCTGACGCCAAAATAGCCCTATTCTGGCATATCCCTTGGCCCAATCCCGAAGCCTTTGGAATTTGCCCCTGGCAAAGAGAACTTCTGTTTGGAATGCTGGGAGCGGATCTGATAGGCTTCCAAACCCAATTCCATTGCAATAATTTCTTAGATACGGTGGACCGCACTCTGGAATCCCGAATCGATTGGGAACGCTTCGCCGTTGAAAAAGAAGGGCATATCACTCTGGTCAAACCCTTTCCCATCAGCGTCTCATTTCCCTACGCCTTTCAGGATGTCTCCATGGAAGAATCGCCCAAATTAGACCGTGCCACGCTTTTAAAGGAATTGGGAATAAAAGCCAAATATTTGGGCGTGGGAGTGGAACGGATGGATTACACCAAGGGA
>JACQJN010000182.1 GCA_016205085.1 Elusimicrobiota bacterium
AAAAATGGAAGGGGAAGCCCCTTCGTGGGCAAAAGACCCAGAGAAACGGCAATATTGAAAAAAGCCTGCAGGGTAATACTGAATACGATTCCTCCCGCCAAAAGGGTCCCAAATAAATTCGGCGCCATTTTGGCAATTCGAATACCCCTGATAAAGAAAAAAGAAAACAAGCACAAAACTCCCAGACTTCCCATAAAGCCCAATTCCTCGCAAACGACGGAAAAAATAAAGTCCGTATGAGGAGCCGGCAAATACATCAATTTAAGGCTAGACGAGCCCAGTCCCTTCCCCCACCATCCCCCGGAACCTACCGCCAAAAGAGCCTGCACCAACTGATAACCGGCTCCCTGAGGGTCGTCCCATGGGGAAAAAAAATTAAGAAATCTTTTGATCCGATAAGGATACTTGAATATTTCATAAGCCAGCAAAGGGATCGAAGAGGCAACGGCCCCGATCAGATACAACGGCTTTACCCCGCCGATGAACAAGAGAATAAGTCCCACCAAAAACATAAGGACCGGCGTTCCCAAATCACGCTCCAGCAAAATGAGCCCCAGGGTCATTCCCAAAATCGCAAAAGGCACCACCATCGGAACCCCCCAAGGCGTGAGTTTGCTTTTCTTGCGATCGATATAATCCGCCAAAAATAGGAGCACAACCAATTTCGCCATTTCCGCAGGCTGAATTCCAAGCGGACCGAATCGGATCCAGCGACGTGCCCCTCCGATGGAGGGAGTAAATAAAACAGCCACCAGACACACCCACATTAAAATGAGAACCGGAAATACCCATTCCCTGAGACGATTGTAGTTGAGATGAGAAAAATAAAAGAGACTCATCGTGCCTAGCATCATCCAAAAGATCTGTTTTTTTAAAAAATAAGTCGAGTCCTTAAAATGCTGCTCGGCCCATATGGCGCTGGAGGAATAGAGCATGACCAACCCGAATCCCATCAAAATACAAACCAAGATCACAAGAGGATAGTCCACCGCAGGAACCATCCGACGAGAGGAAATCACGGATGCCTTTGCATCTCTTTAACAAGTTTTTTGAACTGTCTCCCCCGATCCTCGAAATCTTTGAACTGATCGAAAGAGGCGCACGCCGGCGAAAGCAGAAGCAGATCCCCTTCCGTAAAAAGCATAAAGGCACATCCAACAGCCTCTTTCAGCGTCCGACACGAAAAAATAGGGACAGGCCCCCGTAGTTGATCCTCTATTTTGCCTGCAGCCTCTCCGATGGTCAGGATGGCTTTGCATAGTTTAAAAATCCACGGCCTTAAGGGATAATAAGGGCTGCCCTTGTCCAGCCCTCCCAAAATCAAGAATATCTTTCTGGGATATTGCCGCAGAGATTGCAACGCCACGAGCGTGGAATCCACATTGGTAGCCTTGGAATCATTGATACATAGAAGTCCCCTGACTTGGGCCCAGGACTCGAGACGATGCTCCACACCCCTAAATTTAGCCAAGGCAGACTGAAGGGGGCGAAGCCCAATCCCCTGGCTTGACGCCATCGTGGCGGCAGCCATCGCATTTTCAACATTATGCTGCCCTATGAGTCTAAGGGATTTAAAAATTTTGCTGGACCGGCTTAAAGGACCGGCCGAAGGAAAAAACAGTTTGCGAGAAGGACATCGTTTTGAAACCTGAACGACCCACTTATCCCTTGCATTAAACACACAAACATCTTCTCGCCGTTGGAATTTAAAAATTTTGGCCTTGGCCTCCACATATTTAGCCCAACCACGATGATGTCCCAGATGGTCTGGCGTGATATTCAGCAGTGCGGCCACGTTGGGTCTGAAGTATTGGCTGTCTTGCAGCTGGTAGCTTGACACTTCCAAAACAAGGGAATCCCCTTTTCTGATGCGGGGTACATACTGGGAAAGCGGAACACCGATGTTCCCGGCGATAAAAAACGGCCACCCGGCTTCATCTAAAATCTCACCCAAAAGCGCCGTAGTGGTGGTCTTGCCATTGGTACCGGTTACCGCCCATACTTTCACAGGAGGACAAAAGGATAAAGCCACTTCCAACTCGCTGAACACGGGAATTCCATGTCTCTTTATAGATTGCAAAATTGGAACTTGGGGCGGTATCCCTGGACTCTTGACCACAAAACCGGAACGAAGTACGCGAGAGGTATGTTTTCCCGTTTCAAGACACACTCCTTTCGGCAACTTAGTTATCATCGAGCGAACCTGTTGTGTAGGTTTGGATTCACTGATCAGCACTCGATATCCTTTTTTGTTCAGAAGAGTCGCACAAGCCAGACCGGAACGGCCCAAACCCAACACACAAGCCCTCTTGCCATGGAAAACTTCGGGAAGGAACATTTAGGTTAGAATTTCAAATGACTTCTATCTTATTTTCAATGAAGCCAATGCCGCCAACACCAACACAATGCTTATGATCCAGAAACGCACCGTGACCTTGGGCTCAGCCCATCCTTTTAGTTCAAAATGATGGTGAAGGGGAGCCATCAGAAAAACTCTTTTTCCTTTTCGCAAACGGTAGGAAAGCATTTGCAGCAAAACGGATAGGGTTTCTAAAACGAACACCCCTCCCACCACCGGCAAAAGTAATTCTTGTTTTACGCAAAGAGCCACCGTCCCGATGACTCCTCCCAGAAATAAAGAGCTTGTATCCCCCATAAACACCTCGGCCGGATAGGCATTGAACCAAAGAAAGCCCAAGCAGGCCCCCACTAAAGCGGCCAAAATAACGGATATTTCACCGGCTCCTTCTACGGGAATAATTCTAAGGTATTCGGAAAACTTAGCATGGCCGGCCGCGTAAGCAAAAAGACCGTAAGCCAAGGCGCAAAAAATAATATTTCCCGCCGCCAATCCATCCAGCCCATCCGTCAAATTGACCGCATTGGATGTTCCTACGATGATGAGCACCGCCAAAACATAGTAAAACACTCCCAAATCCAGATATCTTTCCTTCAAATAAGGAATATTCAACACCTCGCTGAATCGAGCATTGGGTGGAGCGATGGAAAAATAAAAGGCAATGGATAAAGCCACCACCACTTGAACAGTCAATTTCAAACGAGAGGAAGCCCCCTCGGGGCGTTTCTGAACAAGTTTTATATAATCATCCCATATCCCCACAGCCGCCAGGGAAACAATCACCCAAAGCAGAACCCACACAAACCTATCTGACCATCGGGCCCAAAGAAGGGTGCTCAAAACCACGGATATAAAAATCAAAAGCCCTCCCATGGTTGGAGTTCCCGCCTTGATCAAATGGGTGGGTGGGCCGTAGCTTCTTTGTACTTGACTAATCTTATACGTCCTTAATTTATCAATCAGCCATGGCCCCATCCATAAGCTGATCCCCAATGCGGTCAATGTGGCCCCCCCCATGCGAAAGGTGATATATTGGAATACGTTTAGAGGGCTCCAATATTCTCTTAGAGCGGCGAGGTAATAGAGCATAATGTATCCACCAAATTTTCAAACTCCATGGCACGGGAGGCTTTGAAATAAAGCGCGCTGTCTGGAGCTAAAGAATGTTTCAATGCTTCCAAGGCCTCCTCCACAGAAAGAGAATGATGCACCGGAAAGGAAGAAAAACCATCCAATGCTTTCCAACAAGACCTCATCTCCGAACCTATCAAATGAACCTCTTTTAAAGGTAAATTCCTTATCCATTCCCCCAGCTCTCGATGCAACTGGGAAGACAAAGGCCCCAATTCCTTCATATCTCCCAAGATAGCTATTTTCTTTCGATGTGGATACTGCTCACAAAAACTGGAAAGCCCCGCTTTCATAGAACCTGGATTCGCATTATAAGCATCCATCACTAAAATAGTCCCCAAAGAAAGCTCCCGAACCTCGTAACGCATAGGAAGAGAATGGTAATGAGAAAAACCATGGGCTATTTGAGAAAGCGAAAGTCCCAAACGCCACCCTGCTGCGACGCACGCGGCCACGTTTAACTGATTGAACCCGGCAATATCCTCCAATGGAATAGAGAGAGGCGCATGACCTACCAAGAATTCCAACGAATGTTCCTTTACCTCCCGGATCTGGACATCACACGTCGGTTTGAAACCAAAAGTGACTCCCCTATTTCCCAAGGAATTTTTCAATCGGCCCAGCCACGCATCTTCGGCCCAAAAAATAATAGGAGCATCGGAAGGCATCTCCCGAATCATTTCTGTTTTAGCCTCAAACACTCCTTCCAGACTACCGAAAAATTCCAGATGGGCCTGTGAAATATTGGTCAAGATACCCAGGCTAGGCTGGATCATGCGAGTCAGACATGATATTTCACCCTTTCGAGAAGCCCCCATTTCAAAAACAGCGAATTGATGCTCTTTCTTTAATTCTAAAAGAGACAGAGGAACCCCTATATGATTGTTGAGATTGCCTATGGTTGCACACGTGGGTCCTTGACGGGATAAAAGAGCAGCCATCATTTCTTTGGTGGTCGTCTTGCCGTTAGAGCCCGTGATGGCAACGACCGGGATGGAGAATCTTTTTCGATGATGCGCCGACAAATCCTGCAAGGCACTTAAGGTCTCTTCCACCTCCAGAACATGGCTAGGATGATTTTGGCCTGGATTCCGAGCCCCCTTGCGAATCACCCATCCCATGCTCCCCCGGCTCAATGAAACGTCTAAAAACTCATGCGCATCATAGCGAGCACCCTTCAAAGCCCAAAAAACCTGCCCGCGACCAAGGCTTCGGGTATCCGTGCAAAAAGCCTCGAAAGGCATTTGAGGATCGCCGCACGTTAGAGTCCCCTTGACGATTTGCGCCAGTTGACCCCAAGTAAGATTTAACCGCATTTCCGAATAGCCTCTCGGGCCACTTCTCGATCATCAAAATGCACCGTACGATCATTCAAAATCTGATAATCTTCATGTCCCTTTCCCGCAATCAAAACAACATCTCCACGGTCCGCCTTTTTTATGGCGCATTGGATAGCCTCCGCCCGATCCGGGAGGGATTGGTAATTGGAGAATCCCTTTTTCTCGATAGCTTCCTGAATCTCTTCGATAATCATTCCAGGGCTCTCCGAGCGGGGATTATCGCTCGTCACAATCACCCAGTCACTATACTGACAAGCAATCAGTCCCATCGGTCCACGTTTTGTTCTATCCCGATCTCCCCCACATCCAAAAACAGTAATGACCTTCGCTAAATGACCTCGCTTTTTAAGTCTCTCCAGTTCCAGCAATACCTCTTCCAAGGCACTATCCGTATGCGCAAAATCGACCAAGACATGGAAATCCTGGCCGCACCGGACCGGTTCCAATCTGCCAGGCACCACCGAAAGCGCTTCCAATCCTTCGGAAATTTTTTGCCTGGGAAACTCCAAGGCTTCTGCCGCAGCGGCAGCCGCCAAGGCATTATACACATTGTGCCGCCCTATGAGCTTTAGTTGCACTCTGCTCCGATAATCCCCGACACAAAGGTCAAAGGAGATTCCTTCCAAACTTTCAAGAATATTTTCTCCACGCCATTGGGCTCGGGTAGACAAACCATACTGAGTCGTCCGAATGCCAGGGTGGATCATTTCTAAAAGACGAGAGGTATGAGGATCATCCGCATTTAGAACAGCGTGAGTTTCTTTCCTGGAAGAAAATTGCATCTTATTACGCAGAAGTTCAAATAGATGGGCCTTTGCCATAAAATAATTCTCAGGGGTGTGATGGAAATCCAGATGATCTCTATGAAGATTGGTAAATATCCCGGCGTCAAAAAGAATCTCCTCCACTCTTTTTAAGGCAAGGGCATGGGAGGAGACCTCCATGACTACATGGGTAACCCCTGCCGCTCTCATTTGAGCTAAAAGCTTCTCTAAATCCAAGGAGAGCGGGGTAGTATGGGAAGCTTTGGCCAACTCTTTGGAGTCGAGTCTATAATTGATGGTGCCAATCACCCCGCAGGAAATCCCACAAAGCCCAAGGATCGA
>JACQJN010000179.1 GCA_016205085.1 Elusimicrobiota bacterium
AGGCTCGCAAGATTTCGGGAAAGAACAACGGTTGAGTCTAGGTGACTAAACGTGGTTGCAGGCGCCGGGTCGGTGAGGTCGTCTGCCGGCACATATATCGCCTGTACGGAAGTTATAGAGCCTGACTTGGTAGAAGTGATTCGCTCTTGCAACTGCCCCATCTCTTCTGCCAACGTTGGTTGGTAGCCTACTGCAGAAGGAATGCGCCCGAGGAGTGAAGATACTTCCGAGCCTGCCTGCACGAAACGAAATACATTGTCAATAAAAAGGAGGACATCCTGACCTTCTGAATCTCTAAAGTGCTCCGCCTGAGTCAATGCTGTCAGTCCAACGCGGGCTCTTGATCCGGGAGGCTCGTTCATCTGGCCGTACACCAATACCGTCTTGGAAAGAACTGGAGAACCATCTTGAAGTTTGGCATGCTGCATCTCCAACCAAAGATCATTGCCCTCGCGCGATCTTTCTCCCACACCTCCGAACACCGAGACTCCCCCGTGCTGCTTGGCTACATTGTTGATGAGTTCCATAATAATGACGGTCTTCCCTACTCCGGCCCCGCCGAACAAACCCACCTTGCCTCCCTTCATATAAGGTTCCAGTAAGTCGATGACTTTAATCCCTGTTTCAAATATATGGGGAGTGGTTTCCTGTTCAACCAGGGTAGGCGCCGACCGATGGATGGGGAGCCTGTCTTTAGTATCCAAAGATCCGCGATAATCCTTCGGCTCCCCCAGAACGTCCAAAAGCCGTCCCAAACAAGCGCGCCCCACCGGAACCGTGATGGCAGCTCCTGTATCCTCCACCATCATGCCCCTGCGCAAACCGTCGGTAGGACCCAGGGCAATGGTTCGAACCGTGTTGTCCCCCAGGTGTTGCGCCACCTCCACCGTCAAGAGGGACTCCCCCGATTTAATTTTAAGAGCATTGTAAATAGCCGGGAGGGTTCCTGATGGAAATTCCACATCCAACACCGGTCCGACCACCTGCACCACTTTCCCCACATTCATATTAAGATCTCCTTGAGATGATTTTTAAACCTTCCGAAACTGAGCTGCGATGAAATGGGCCGGCTTAGATTTGTCGGCAGTGACAGCCCCCATCTTATGGAATCGAACTCCATAGCGGTGGATATGCCCGGTTTGCCGAATATGCCGCACATCCCCCCTAATCTCCAATGGGACATTGATCCTAAGATAAAGCGAAGTGCTTTCTTCCAGTTCCGCATTGGTCTCAAAAGACATTCCTCCTACAGACAGATCCACAATTTTTCCCCTGCCACGGCTAACGAGTTGTCCCGGAGCATGAAGCTCCAGGGTCAATCCGACAGGGAACCGCGGGTGTTTGCGCTTTTCTGACGTTTTTCTTAACTTATTCATGACGGATTCCTCTCACGCTGCTAGAGCCTCGGCTCCTCCGACAAGTTCCGCTATTTCTTTTGTAATGATGGACTGACGAGTCCGATTCAATCTTAGCGTCAAGCCCGAAATCAGTTCCCCTGCGTTTTTAGAAGCCGCCTCCATGGCATTCATCCGCGCCGCCAGCTCTGCGGCCTGGGATTCCAAAAGGATACGATACAACTGTGCCTTAATATACCGTGGAAGAAGGGCATCCAAAAGCTTGTCCCGCGAAGGTTCAAAGGAAAAATCCAAACAGACTTCCCGATTTTCAGGTGGCATAAGAGGCAGAAGCATTTTCTGCGCCACGCGCTGCTGGGCAATCGATTTGAATTCGTTATAGATCACAAAGATCTCGGAAAGATTCCGTTGGATGAAAGCCTCTAAAACCGTCTTCCCCAACAGCTCCGCATGGGCAAACCCCACCCGCGGGAATACGCCCACCAGTTCCGCCAAAACCTCCAACCTTAACCCCTTTAGGCGAGACAAAAACTCCTTGGCCTTTCTGCCCGCCGCAACCGCCAGAACCCGCTTATCCTGATTCTTGCGCAACCACTCCAACGCGTTGCGCAAGATATTGGTATTGAAGGGCCCACAAAGACCTTTGTCGGCTGTCACCAAGACCAACCCCACGCTGTCAGTTGTTTTTTTATCAAATAAAGGATGGATTTGAACCTCTCGACCCGCCGCCACATCCGCTTGAACCTCCAGAACGGCCAAATCCTGAATCATCTCTTCCATCCGAACGGCAAAAGGCCGCGAGGAAACGATGGCCGTCTGCGCACGTCTTAAACGGGCCGCCGACACCATTTTCATGGCGCGGGTGATTTTTTGAGTAGATTTCACCGACTTTATTTTTCCTCGAATCTCACGCAGAGACGGCATGCAATTTCTGTCCCCAATAATCCCTGATCCCGTCCTCAATGGAATATTCCGGACGATAATTTAAAAGGGTCTTTGCAGACCTCAAATCTGCCACCGTCTTTTCCTGATAAAAGGAATACGGGTTGTCAAAATAATCCGGCGCCAGGGAGGTTCCCAAAGATTCATTTAATAGGTCGATAATACGATTGAATGTAGTGGGCTGACCCGTGGCAATATTAACCAAGCCACCTTGACGGACTTCCAAACCTCGGAGGTTGGCGGCGATCACATCTTTAACATATACGAAATCCCGCGACTGTTCCCCGTACTTAAAAATTCGGGGACGCCGCCCCTGCACCATCTGCCGGCAAAGCTGGTATATCATACTGGCCGCAGCACCCTTGTGGTCTTCCCGGGGGCCGTAGACATTAAAAT
>JACQJN010000180.1 GCA_016205085.1 Elusimicrobiota bacterium
ATCACCTCCAATGATCTGGCAAAAATTTCCAAAGGAAAGGGGATTTATACCCATATCCTCAACCAACAGGGTGGGGTCGTAGATGACGTCATCGTCTACTGTTTGGATGCAAACCGCTATTTTGTTGTGGTGAATGCCGCCACCACGGAGAAAGATTTCTCGTGGATGCTTTCCCATAAGGCGGATGGCGTTGGGCTCAGAAACTTAAGTGATCTTTACGGTATTCTGGCAGTTCAAGGTCCTCGATCTGTGTCGGTGGTCAAGGATATTATCCCGGAGGCGGAATCCCTGGAAAGATTCGGGGTTTTGGAGAAAGATCTCTTTGGACAAAAGTTTATCGTGGGGCGCACGGGGTATACGGGAGAAGACGGATTCGAGATCATTGTATTCAATGAGATTCTGCCTCGCCTGTGGGAAACTTTTCTGGCGAGGGGGCGCTCTTTCGGGATGCTGCCCTGTGGTTTGGGAGCCAGGGATACTCTGAGATTGGAGGCGGGATATCTTTTATACGGCCAGGATATGGATGACGATCATACCCCCCTGGAAGCTAATTATGCGTGGGTGGTGAAATTCGATAAAGCGGATTTCATCGGCAAGGAAGCCTTGTTAAAACAGAAGTCCTCGGGATTAAAGCGTCTGTTGAAGGGATTTAGGCTTCTGGGAGGAGGAGTTCCCAGATCCGGCTGCGCCGTTTATTCGGAAGACGTGTGTTTGGGCGAGTTGACCAGCGCCACGTTTTCTCCCAGCTTGGGTGTAGGGATCGGGATGGGATATGTGGATCGGCCCGATTTGAAGACGGGGGCGAAGGTTCACATCGAAATTCACGGCAAGAGAGTTCCTTCGGAAGTTGTCCCCATCCCTTTCTATCAGCGTGAGAAAAGGTAAATCAGCCAGGGTGAAGGTGCGCCGAACGTGGAAAATCAATCCCAGAACCAGGATCTTAGAAAATAGAAAGCGGTACAGCCGTAAACGTTCCAGAAAAGAACTCGAAAAAATTGTAGGAAGCCTTTAATTTGCTAAAATTTATAATCATAAATCTGAGATCGTCAATTTAAACCATGCCTAATCCCGATCAGTGTCGATTCACCAAAACCCATGAGTGGGTCTTGGTGGAAGGGAACGCCGGAACGGTTGGTATTTCCGATCACGCCCAGCATGAAATCACGGATGTGGTGTTCGTGGAATTGCCCAAAGCGGGCCGGAAGGTAAAACAGGGTGAGGCGGTGGCCGTGGTGGAATCAGTCAAAGCGGCTTTTGATATCTATGCTCCCGTTTCGGGTGAGATTTTAGAGGTCCATTCGGATTTGTTAAAGGATGTGGCTTCTATCAACCAGTCTCCTTACGAAGGAGGGTGGCTTTTTAAGGTAAAGATAGCATCTCCAGGAGAGGTGGATAGCCTGATGACCCACTCCCGGTACCAAGAATTTATTAAGCAGGGATCCTGACTGTTTTTTCATGTTCATCCCTACCACGGAATATGAAAAGCAGGAGATGCTCCGCAGGATGGGTGTTTCCTCTTTCCGGGATTTAATCCAGAACCTTCCTCAGAATCTGCTTTATCCTAATTTAAAACTTCCTCCCCGATTGACCGAGTTGGAACTTGTGCGGGAGGTAGAAGGTTTAGCTTCTAAACAACCCAAATTGATTTCGTTCCTGGGGGCGGGAGCCTACGAACATTTTATTCCGGCCGCAGTCTGGACTCTGGCGATGCGGGGGGAGTTCGTCACGGCCTACACCCCCTATCAGGCGGAGGCCAGCCAGGGAACCCTGCAAGCCATTTACGAGTTTCAAAGCCTCATCTGTGAGCTTTTTCAAATGGATGTCTGTAACGCGTCCATGTACGATGGGGCCAGTTCTTTGGCGGAGGCGGTACTCATGGCCCTGAGGCACACCGGAAGAAATAAAATCATTTATCCCAGGGCTCTTCATCCCCACGCCTTGCAGACGATACGCACTTACCTTTCGGAATTAAAAGAGGTGGAGTTGGTGGAAATTTCCTGTCCCCAGGGAGTTATGGACATTGAATTTTTAAGGAGGAGTATGGATGAAAGTGTCGCGGCGGTGGTAGTGCAACACCCCAACTTTTTTGGATGTTTGGAACCCGTGGATCAGTTGGATTCCCTGGTGCATGGCTGCGGGGCGCTTTTGATCGCCAGCGTCAACCCTGTTTCTTTGGGGATTTTGTCTTCCCCTGGAACCTGGGGTGTTGATATCGCGGTGGCGGAGGGTCAATCCTTGGGTCTTCCTTTGGAATATGGGGGGCCCTACTTGGGAATCATGACCTGCAAGGAATTTCTTTTAAGGAGAATGCCGGGGCGAATGTGCGGGATGACGGTAGATCAACAAGGGCGTAGAGGATTTGTATTGACGCTCCAGGCCAGGGAACAGCATATCCGCCGGGAAAAGGCCACTTCCAATATCTGCACCAACGTGGCTCTCTGCGCGTTGGCGGCCACTGTTTACATGGGTCTCTTGGGGCCGCAGGGGCTCAAGGAATTGGCGGAGCTCAACCTTCAGATAGCCCAAGATCTGGCGGAGCGACTTTCCAAGCTGAGGGGTTTCTCTCTTGAATTCAAGGCTCCTTTTTTCAACGAATTCGTATTAAAGACACCTGCGCCGGCGGAACAGATTCAAAAAAGGCTGTTGAGGGAAGGCATTTTGGCCGGCCTTCCCCTTTCTCCGTTTTATCCGGAACTTAAAAACGCTTTGCTTCTCTGTGCGACGGAAACCAAATCCGAAAAAGATCTGGAGAAACTGGTCCGGGCTTTAAGATGACTTCTAACGTTGTGAGTCCTGAGTTGGGTTCCGAGCTCCAAATTCTGAACGGGAACGCTGAACCGCTGCTTTTTGAAAAATCTGTTTCCGGAAGAAGGGCCGTTCGGTTTCCTGTCTGGAAAAAAGGAAAGCCCGCTTCGCGATTGGTTCCAGAGAAATTTTTAAGGGAAAAACCCCCTCTCCTTCCGGAGATTTCCGAGTTGGATGTCGTCCGCCATTTTACCCGTCTGTCTCAGAAAAATTTCAGCGTGGACACGCATTTTTATCCTTTGGGTTCCTGTACCATGAAGTACAACCCGAAGGTGAATGATAAACTCTGCAGTTTGCCGGCTTTCGCTTCTGCCCATCCCTTCCAGCCGGATCAGACGCTGCAGGGCCTTCTGGAGATTCTTTATGATTTGGAGAGAATGCTTTCGGAGGTTTGCGGGATGGATGCCTTCACGCTTCATCCTGCGGCGGGGGCGCATGGAGAGTTGGCGGGTGTTTTAATCGCCAAAGCCTATCTGCGTTCCAGGGGTACGGAGTTCAGCCGACGCAAGAAAGTGCTTATTCCGGATTCCGCCCATGGAACAAATCCGGCCTCGGCGGCTCTGTGCGGTTTTGAAGTGGCCACGGTCAAATCGGATGCGCGGGGGCGGGTGGATCTTGAAGACTTGGGAAGACATTTGGGGCCTGATACGGCATTGGTGATGCTGACGATTCCCAACACGCTGGGCCTTTTTGAAGATAGGGTTTTGGAAATCGTGGAGAGGGTGCATCAAAACGGGGCTTTGGTGTATATGGATGGCGCGAATCTCAACGCCTTGGTGGGGCTTTTGAGGCCTGGGGATATGGGATTTGATATCGTGCATGTGAATGTCCATAAGACGTTTTCCATCCCGCATGGAGGCGGCGGGCCGGGGGCGGGTCCGGTGGGAGTCAAAAAACATCTGATTCCTTTCCTGCCGGAACCCAGGATCGTGAAAACTTCCAAGGGCTATGTTTTAGAGAAGGGTGGCAGGAAATCTATCGGCCGGCTGCGGGCTTTCTTGGGAAATACGGGCGCTCTTCTCCGCGCCTATACCTACTTGAGGTTTTTGGGAGCTGAGGGACTGCGCTTGGTCAGTGAGACGGCTATTCTGCATGCCAATTATCTCCGGGTAAGTTTGGGAAAGGATTTTCCTCCTTTTGTGGATGAGCCCTGCATGCATGAATGTGTGCTTC
>JACQJN010000176.1 GCA_016205085.1 Elusimicrobiota bacterium
ATTGCAGCAGCCTTTGAGGATCTGCCTGCCAAGCTCTTTGAGGAAGAAGCCAAGCCCTACTTAGTGCTTGTGCCAGAGGAGCAGGCTATCGGGCTGTACCTGGCTTTTGGTTTCGGAAAAGGCAGTTTCCAAAACTTTACCCCGAGAATACTGCCGGGACCTTCCACATTCGTGACTCTGGGGGACAACGCTCCCCATTTCGTCACCGCGGGCATTGGGGTGCGCTATTTTCCAAAGCGGTGGTTCCTGGTGGATCTGGCATGGCTGCCCGCTGCATTAAAATGGGACATCAGTTCAGACTTTACAAGCGGTGCGACAGAAGCAAAAAACACCCATTTTATGACTGGCGAGTCCTTTACTTTATCTGCGAATTTAGTCCAGCCTCTGGCCACATCCCTCAGGGCTTTTGCAGGGCTGGGGGGTGCTCTCTATTCTGTCGGTTTCGAAAATGGCACACAGAGTGGTCTGGGAGCTTCGGACCGAGAGCTTTCCACAAAACAGGGAGGGCGTGGTGCTAAGTTCAGCACGCTTCGCCCTTTCCTGCGGTTGGGCACTGAGTGGAAGCTTCAATCCAGAATCGGCTGGGCCGTGTTTGGAGACCTGTTCCCATTCCAGTCTAAGAGGACCATCTACGTGCATGACCCGGCGCCGGGATCGTCAACAGAGGGCCTCTCGGAGCCTGTGCTGGAGATGAAGTTTCCCACCGTCATTTTTAATACCACCCTTTCCCTCTACTTCTAAATCCTGTCACGGAAAGGCGGTCAAGAATATTCCCTGATCGGGTTCTATCTGTCTGAATCATAGAGGACAACTATGATAGAATCCTGATGAGATTGGCAACGAGGGAGCAGTTTAATGACTTTGCTTTTGTTGGCAGGATTTATAGCGGGGTTTGTAGATTCCATCATTGGGGGAGGTGGGTTGATCACGGTTCCGGCCCTCATGCTCCACTTGGGTATTTCTCCTCACTCTATCGGCACCAATAAAATTGCAGGGGCATGCGCCACGCTGACCGCGATGGCCGTTTATGGATTTAAAAAGCAAGTTCCCTGGGTGACCGCTCTGCAGTTTGCGGGATGGACCGGGGTAGGAGCGATTCTGGGAGCCTATTTTTCTCCGCGATTCTTGGCTCCCATTTACCCTCTTCTTCTATGGATGGGAACGGGGTTTTGTCTGGCTACCCTCTTGTTCAGGAATCGTATTTTATCCTCTTCACGCGAAAGGACGGTTCATAAATCTGATCTTTCCACGCTTGCGGCGGCGCTGGGTTTTATCTGCGGTCTTTATGATGGGGCATGGGGTCCGGGGGGAGGGACATTTATGTTTCTGGTTCTGTTTTATGTCACCCCTCTGGGACTTTTGGGCTCCATGGCCGCGGCCAAGATCGCCAATTTCGGCACAGCCTTTCTATCCCTGGGTACGTTTGGCGCGCAGGGGTTTGTCCATTGGGGATTGGGAAGTTTTCTGGGGCTGAGTGTGGCTTGTGGGGCTTTCATCGGTTCCCATGTGGCCATCCGACATGCGGATAGAGTTTTGACTCCCGTTCTTCTGGTGATCACCAGCCTCCTTTTATGGAAGTTGGTGGGATGATAGATACCCACGCCCATTTAAACGACTCACAATTTGATTCCGACAGGGATCAGGTGATTCGAAAAGCTTTTCAATCCGGAGTTCAAAAGATTATCGAGATAGCGGACGGCCCCATGGAATGGGGGAACGCTTTGGCGTTGTGCCGCAAATACCCAAATCAAATTTTTTGCGCCTGGGGTTTCCATCCGCACCATGCTTTGGAATGGCAGGACAATTACTTATCTGATCTGGGGAAAAATCTGGATTCTCCCTTGATCGCGGCCATCGGAGAGATCGGGATCGACTATGCCAAAAGTCAAGCTCCCGTCCATATCCAACACAGAACATTCCGCAAAATGGTGGAGTTATCCAATGGGGCTGGCAAGCCGTTGGTTCTTCACTGTCGGAACGGAAAAGAAAATGGCGATGCTTTTAAGGACATGTTCCATATTTTGCAGAAATACTGGAAACCGAAACTTGGGTCTAGAAAATTTCATGGGGTACTCCACTGCTTTTCAGGGGGAATGACGGAAGCCAGGGAAGCCCTATCGCTGCGTTTGGCATTGGGCGTGGATGGTCCCGTCACTTATCCTAAAAACGAGGAACTGCGTTCAACGCTTGTATCGGTAGGCTTGGATAGGATTGTTCTGGAAACGGACAGCCCTTTTCTTCCTCCCCAGGGCAAACGCGGTCAAAGGAATGATCCTTCCCAGGTGACGGAGATTGCACAGAGACTGTCCTCCCTGTTTAATGTCTCCAAAGAGGAGGTGGTTTCTGTCACCACGCGGAATGCATTAGAGCTATTCAATTTGTGTTAGGATTTCTGGTCGTCTGCGTCGCCGTTCTTTCTCCTGTTTTGAGAGGTTCCTTGGATCTGGGTGTCCAAACCTCTGTGCAGATTTTTGTCCTTTCCGGGACGTTGCTTTGGCTGGCCTTCAGAATTTTTTCGGGGACCGTTCCCATCCCTCCTTCTCGGTATCTTCTTTGGATATTTCTTCTTTTTATATTGAGTGGTATGTCCAGGATGTTAAGCCCCATCCACGCTTTGTCGGATCCCAGCTGGTTCAATCTTCTTTTGGGTTTCTGGATTCTTGCGGTCGTTCCTCTCATCTCTGAAGAAAAGAGGGAATGGCTGCATCGCGGCATGCCTTTTGCGGGGTGGGTCTTGTTTGTGGTGGCGGTCTATCAAAAATTCCTGGAACATCAGCAGTTTCCTTACGCTGCTTTTCTAAATCCCAATGTGTTTGCCGGCTTTATCCTGATGCTCCTTCCATTTTTCATGGAGAAGAAAAGATGGGTGTTGTCGCTGTGTCTTTTGTGGGCTCTTTTTTGGACAGGTTCCAAAGGGGCATGGCTTTGTTTGGCTTTGGTCTTGGTTCTCTATCACTCCGGCCGCAGGGGATTTTTATTCTGGACAGGCATGTTCCTTGGATTTTTCTGGATGGTGATGATCCTGGGAGATCTCAAAAGCCCAGGGGTCCTGCATCGGCTTCTGTGGTGGAAAGCAGCATGGGGAATGATTCAGGACAGGCCTTGGGTGGGATTTGGCCCGGGAGCCTATGGATATATTTTTCCGGCATACCATCATCCTCTTCCTGGAGGGATATCCAGCATTTATGCCCATAATTATTTTTTGGAGATGTTTTCAGAATTGGGGATATTCTTTGGACTTATGTGGC
>JACQJN010000010.1 GCA_016205085.1 Elusimicrobiota bacterium
ATTCAGCCCGGATTTCAGACCCGCATGATCCTTAAGTGGGCCCTGCTGGTATTCATCGCCACCCTGGCGACTTACCTAGTCACCATTGGATTCGTGGTGCATCAAGACAAAACCAGTCAGGGAACTTACTTCTTTGTCAAAGACATCATGGGTTCCGATCCGATAGCGGTCAAGCGCCATCAAATTGCTATTCCCACCCTGCTTCTGGCGGGAGCCGTGGGCTTTCTGATCACTTGTCTGGCGGGCATTATTTACTCCCACCGTCTGGCGGGACCCATCTATCACTTCAAGAGGGTGATTGAAGAAACCCTTCAAGGAAAGAAACCGGAAACCATTATCCTACGCAAAAACGACGAGTTCAAGGATTTGGCCGAAGTATTGAACCAGCTCCTCCAGAAATTCCACCACTAATGGCCGACTCTCCTATCGTCTTAGAAATGAAGGGAATCTCCAAAAAATTTTCAGGAGTCCAGGCCCTAAAGAATGTAAGCCTGGAGCTTCGGCGGGGAGAAGTGCATGCCTTAATCGGAGAAAATGGAGCGGGAAAATCCACTTCAATGAAGATTTTAAGCGGCGCCTATCCCAAGGATTCCGGCACGATCTTCTTGAAGGGGCGCTGCGTTGAAATCCGGTCTCCCCAGGATGCCCTCCACCACAAAATCAGCATCATCCATCAGGAACTCAACCTTGTTCCCGCCTTAAGCATCGCCGAAAACATATTTCTAGGCAGGCTCCGCAGCTTCTCTCGATGGGGGATACTGGACTGGACACATCTGTGGCGGGAAGCCAGGCAAATTTTAGAACCCCTGAAGCTTGCATTAGATCCACGGACTCCCGTTTCCCAGTTAGGCATCGCCCATCGTCAGATGGTGGAAATCGCCAAAGCCCTATCCTTCCGCTCTGAAATCCTGATCCTGGATGAGCCCACCGCCACATTGAGCGAAAAGGAAGTCCAAACCCTATTCCAGATTATCCGCGAACTTAAAAAACACGGCGTTTCCATGTTCTACATCTCCCACCGCCTAGAGGAACTGGCCTTGATCGCTGATCGCGTGACCGTTCTCAGAGACGGAGGGAAAATAAAAACGATCCCTTTCCGTTTCACCACGCCTCAAAAACTCATTCAAATGATGGTGGGAAGAAAAATGACCCAACGCTTCCCCCGTTCAGAAAACAACCCCACCAAGATTCCATTGCTGCAAGTTTACCATCTGTCCCGAAAAGGCTATTTTAGAGACGTCTCTTTTGAATTATACGCGGGAGAAATCTTAGGAATCGCAGGACTGGTCGGATCCGGCAGAACCAGTTTGGTCCGAGCTCTCTTCGGATTAGACGCTGTAAACGGAGGAAGCATTAAAGGCCCCCAGAAGGAAATGGGGTTTCTACCGGAAGATCGGCGCAAGCAGGGACTTTTCTTGAATCTCTCCATCCAAGAAAATATCACATCCGCCCTCCTGCCGCGAGGCAGGCTCACACGGTGGGGATGCTTAAACCAACCGCAGGCCCGGAAACTGGGCCGCCGATTCATTCAAGATTTGCATATCCGCCCTCCCAAACCCGGCCAAAAAACCAGAGATTTAAGCGGGGGGAATCAACAAAAGGTTGTCCTGGCAAAATGGTTGGTCCTAAATCCCAAAGTGCTGATTTTCGACGAACCGACACGAGGGATAGACGTCGGGGCCAAATTCGAGATCTATCAATGGATGAGGCGCCTGGCCAAAGACGGGGCGGGAATAATTATGGTTTCTTCCGATCTGCCGGAAATTCTGGGAATGAGCGACCGCATCCTGGTGATGCGTCGTGGAAGACTGGCAGGAGAAGTCTCCAGAAAAAATGCAACCCAAGAAAAAGTCATGAAGTTGGGATTTTTACCAGCATGAGTCTAAAATTCAATTCACAACTCTTCTCTCAGGCTGGGCCGATCGTAGGTCTATTTATGCTATCTGCCATTCTCTCCCTTTTAAGCCCTTACTTCCTGACCGCCGACAATCTGATAAACGTGGTGCGCCAGACAGCCGTCAACACTCTATTAGCCACGGGCATGACCCTGGTCATCCTTTCGGGTGGAATTGATTTATCGGTAGGTTCTATTCTAGCCTTGAGCAGTTGCACAGCCGCCCTATGCCTTAAAGCGGGCTGGGGAACCTTTGCCGGCATAGGGGTGGGAATAGGCATTGGAGGAATCTGCGGAGCCGCCAACGGAATTTTGATCTCCTATCTGCGAATTCCCCCCTTCATCGCCACGCTGGGAATGATGAGCATCGCGCGAGGCCTGGCCTTGGTGCTCACCCAGGGATATCCCGTGTTTGGATTTTCGGAATCATTCACATTTTTGGGGGCAGGGTCCCTGGGAGGATTTCTGCCCATGCCCATCCTGATCATGTTGAGTGTGGTTTTGGTCTTTCACTTCATTCTTCAATATACCCGCCTGGGACGCTATATCTACATGATCGGAGGCAACGAAGAGGCGGCGGCGCTCTCCGGCATTCCGGTGCGTTTCCATAAATTCTGGATTTACACGCTATGCGGCGGTTCGGCCGGATTGGCCAGCCTTGTGTTCGCGGCCCGTTTAAACTCCGCGCAACCCAATGCCGGAATCGGTTATGAGCTGGATGCCATCGCCGCGGTGGTCATAGGGGGCACAAGCCTTCTGGGAGGAGAAGGAAATCTCTGGGGCACCGTCATGGGGGCAATCCTCATGGGGGTCTTAAGAAACGGCCTCAACCTCTTAAATGTCTCCTCCTTCTGGCAGTTGGTAGTTATTGGATGGGTCATCATCCTGGCCGTTTATTTGGACCGCCTCCGCCATAAACAATCATGATTCCGTCTTTGTGCTTGGAGACCTTCTTTCAAGATAGGCCCTTTACGGAAAGAATGGAGCTGGCGCATCGGAGTGGTTACAAGGCCGTAAGCTTTTGGAGCTGGACAGACAAGAATATTGAGGCTATACGGCAGACGTCTAAAAAACTCCGCCTCCAGATTGCCTGTTTCAGCGGCAACCGGGAATATACTTTGATCCACCCCAAAGACAGGGCAGGAGTTCTCCAAGAGGTGCTTAAATCTCTAAAACTGGCCCGGCGCCTGAATTGCCCCGCTCTCAATCTCCTCTCAGACAGACTTTTACCCGATGGGCGGGCCGCTCCCCTCCCCTCTCCATTATCTTCAAAAAAGAAAATGGAGACCCTGGTCGATAGCCTCGATTTCCTTGCCCGGGAGGCTTCCCGGTTTAAAATCTCTCTGCTCTTGGAGCCCTTAAATACGAAGGTGGATCATCCCGGCTGTTTTCTAAACTCCTTTCGCAAAACCCTGGACGCCGTCCGCAAAGTGGATCACGCCCAAGTCAGGATTCTCTATGACATCTACCACATGTCGGTCATGGGAGAAAACGTGCTATCGCAAATCCGCCGACACTTGCGCTGGATAGGAAGACTGGATGTCGCCGATGCTCCAGGCAGACACGAGCCGGGGACAGGCGCCATCGATTATCCCTCCATCGCCCAACTGCTGCGGAAACTGAAATACCGCGGGGGAGTGGGCATGGAATTTTTTCCATCCCAAGCTCCCCTCCTCGCCGCCCGCCACGTCCTGCAACTTTTTGTATAATACCTTTATGACCAAACGCATTTTTCTATTAACTTTCTGGATGTTGTCTTGCCTGGGCATTCCCGCAATCCCAGCG
>JACQJN010000175.1 GCA_016205085.1 Elusimicrobiota bacterium
CCTTCAGACTACGCGCAATCTCCTGAGCCAAAGGAAGATTGGCATTGCCTGAAAAAATTTTCAAATTACCAGGCAAAACCATTTTGTCTAATATCTATTTCGATTTTTTCCCAAACGATTTAACAACCTGCCTAGAGCGGGCAATAGCCAAACTGTCCTCCGGAACATCCTCCGTGATGGTAGAACCAGCTCCCACCTTGGCCCCACGCCCGATTCTGACAGGAGCCACCAAATTGACATTGGAACCGATAAAGGCCTTGGGGCCGATGATGGTTTTATGTTTCTCGGTTCCATCGAAGTTACAGGTAATGGTGCCCGCCCCGATATTCACTTCTTCCGCGATATCCGCATCCCCCACATAACTCAAATGAGGAACCTTGGAACCGAATCCAATCCGAGAAGCTTTTATCTCAGTAAAGTTTCCTATCTTGGCTTTGGGGCCCACCACGCTTGCCGGTCTTAAATGGGCAAAGGGACCCACGACCGACTTGTCCAAAACTCTACTCTCCACCAGACAGGAGGCCATCTTAATCTCGGATTCATTCCCGACCACGGTATCTTCTAAATAGACAAAAGGGCCAACCGTACACAGTTTTCCCACCTTGGTTCTTCCTTTTAGGATTGTCCCCGGATAAATAACAGAATCCTGCCCCACCTCCACGTCAGAATCGACATACGTGTGAGTAGGATCCACCACCGTGACTCCCGAGAGCATCAGTCTCTCCAGAACCCTCCGGTTGAGAATGCGTTCCACCTGAGACATCTGGATTTTAGAGTTTACTCCCAAAATCTCCTCAGGATTGCCGCTCAATTGCGTCAGGACTCGGCATCCTTTAGATCTCAGCGCCTCCACCATATCCGTGAGATAATACTCCCGACGCATGCCTTTAGGCGTCAAAGATTTAAGAGATTCCAGCAACCAGGAAACCTCGAAACAATACACTCCGGAATTTACCTCAAGGATGGATGCCTCTTTGCCGCTGGTTTCGCTTTCCTCCACGATCTTCAACACATCACCCATGGGACTCCGAACAATGCGGCCATAACCTTTGGGATTGTTCAATTTGGCCGAGAGCAGAGTGGCCTGGCTCTTTTGCTCCTGATGGGCCTTCAGGAGTGAAAATATCGTCTCAAACGTCAGCAAGGGGGTATCCCCGCAATAGATCAGGGCCGTTTGAAATTTTTTAAGAAAAGAAACCGATTCCACCACGGCATGGCCGCTTCCCAAGGATTGTTTCTGACGAATGAATGTGATGGGACGGTTGATGCCCCATTTCTTTATGTTTTCTTCCACCCCCGTTTGCACCTCATCCGCCATATGACCCACCACCACCCCAATTCCTTGAGGTTTCAGGGCATTGGCCAGTCTCAACAGGTAAAAAAGCATGGGATATCCCCCCATCGGGTGCAAAACCTTAGGTTTCACGGACTCCATGCGAGTCCCCTGTCCTGCCGCTAAAATAAGAACAACCAAGCCACGGCCTGTGGATTTATCCCGCACCTTTTATTCCTCCAAATTTCCTTTATTGCTCCGGGGCTAGGGCTCGAACCTAGAATAGGAGATCCAAAGTCTCCTGTGTTACCGGTTACACCACCCCGGAATCCGTCGTCTTTGAAGGCGGCAAATTCCCCCCGCTCTTTTTAACTTCCTCTTGAAAAGCAGCCATCACCTTATCCTCCAAAACCTTTCGGAATTCCGCAGTGATGGGATGGGCCACGTCTTTAAAACTTCCATCGGATAATTTTCTGGAAGGCATGCAAAGAATAAGGCCCTTAGCTCCCTGAACAACCTTCATATTCCGAACCACAAAACAGCTGTCAAAGGTGATCGTTACGAATGCCTTAAGTTTTTCTTCATTCCTAAGATGAATCCGAATCTCGGTAACTTCCATTTAGGGTTTGTGCAAAAATGGCACCAAAAATGTTTTTAAGTTCTGCCCAGCCACAAACTGCAACACCCGTTCACCCTCATCGCGCGTACGCACCAGCCCGAAGACACAAGAACCAGAACCAGACATCAGAGCCCCATACACGCCACAAGAAAACAAAGCGTCTTTTACCTGACGGACAACTGGGTGAGTTAAGAAAACAACATCCTCTAAGCGGTTAAAAAGCAACCCAGACCAATGTGAAATAGACGTGCCTAAACCTAGATTTTTCCTCAGTTTATGAAGATTTGACAAACTTGTCAAGGTTGCCTCCCTGGCAGGGAGTCGACAAAGGCGATACACTTCAGCCGTAGAGACACAAACCTCCGGATAAACCAAGACCAGCCAGGGTGTCCCCCGAGGAACCGAAAAGGGATGGAGATCATCCCCAATGCCACAAGCCGTAAAAAAAGAGCCTGGTTCTAAAAATAAAGGGACGTCCGCCCCCAAATTTCCAGCCAGCCTCTTTAGCTTGCCTTGAATTTTAGAGTCCGATGGTAAATGGAATAATTTGGCCAAAGACTCCAGGGTCGTTCCCGCATTAGAGGAACCTCCCCCCAGACCCGCTCCCATAGGAATCCTCTTGGTCAAATGAATCCTAAGCCCCCTTGAAATACGAAATGTTTTACGGAAAGCCTCCGCCGCGCGCAGAATCAGATTTTCCGGACCGTTTCCCAAAGGCCTTCCCGTCAGATTCTTGATTTCCAGATGGACCCGTCCGCTATTAGATAAAACAGCGAATTCCAGCTCATCGAACAAAGCTATTTTGGCGAATAAAGTCGCAATACGGTGATAGCCGTCCGTACGGCGACCCGTCAACTCCAAGAATAGATTAACCTTGGCCGGAGATAAAGTTTTTATGGTAACTCCAGCTCCTCTTCCTTAAACTTGATTTTCCAGTGACTTAACTCCAATCCCAATGAGAAACCAGGCCCCCGGAACACATATCGCTCCGGCAC
>JACQJN010000177.1 GCA_016205085.1 Elusimicrobiota bacterium
CTTCCGGACAGCCTGCTACAGCCAGCAAACCCTAGCCACCCCCCATCCAGTAGATTTGCAAAAGTCCAGAAATAACCCGGATTGTCGTAATTTTTCTGTAACAAGCCCTTAATAAATCAGCAACTTTCCACAGTTAAAGTAGCTCTAGAAGGTTAAAGAGAGCTATGCAAGGCTACGGAAAGCTGAAGCGAATTTTACTGATTTATACTTTTCTACTGTCTACTGTCTACTATCTACTCTCTGTTTATTCTTGGGCTCAGGAAGAAGGGTTCGGGTCGGAACAAGGCGGGTCCCAATTGAGTCGGGAAATGGAGTTGGCTATCCGGCTTTATAACCGCGGAAAAGACGAAGAGGCAATGGATCGCTTCATGAATATTTTGGTAAGAGGAGACCCCAACGAGAAGGCTTTGGCCAATGACTATCTAAACCGTCTGACCCATCGGATGAATACGGGTGAGACGCAAGCTCCGGTGACTCCGGCGCTGCCCCAAGTGGTTTCTTCCATGCCCAAAGTGGAAAAACCCAAGGAAGATTTAGGAGAGGAGACGGGAGAGCCTCCTGAGGAGAAGAGGCAGGACCTGATGCGCCGGCAAATTGAGTCCCGGATCAAGGAGATGCGCATTAAATTTTTAGAGCGGCTTGAGCCCCGTGGGATCCAGATGCTGTTGGAGAATGATCTTCCCAAGGCCTTGGGTTTGGAATCCAAACTGTTCTTCAAGGACGAGACCTCTTTTAACCTACCTCAATCGGAGGAGATTCTGGAGGATGTGACGGGCCTTCTGTACGCCTTGGGGGAGGCTCGAGTAGTGGTGGTGCCGGAAGGTTTCTTGACTGCGGAGTCACGAATTCAGGATATGCGGCGGGCTATGGCTGTGGCGTCCCATTTGCTCAGACGCGGGCTTTCTCCGGCCAGGATTCAAGTGGCTCTTTTGGGAACTCCTGTCGATCTGCCCAGATCTTTTCATCGCTTTTCGGGTGTGGTTTTGGTTTTTCTTTACGGCAAGGAACCCATTTTGAGGCAACCTACTTCTGTTGGGGAGGAGTCCGGGCCACAAATTTCTTTGGGAGTCTCGCCAGGGCGGTTCGATCCCGGCAGTTCGGAGGGCAGCATTATTGAGTTTTCGGTATTGGAGCCCAGCGTGGGGCTGGCAGCCTGGAAATTTCAGTTGCTGCATGTATTGGATGGGGATCGGGCCACCACCATCCAGGAGGTGACGGGTTCCGAACCCGCCTTCCATCAAATTTTCTGGAATGGACGTCAAAATTTCTTCGGAGAGGCTTTGCCCCCGGGTCGGTATTTGTGTGTGCTCAGTGCTTCGGACGTAAAGGGCCGGGAAGCCACGCTGCGAAGCTATATTCTGCTGGGCTCCACTCCTGAACTTGTGGCCGCTGTGCCGCTGTCAGTTACGAAGGGAGCTGCGGAGTCTCCTAAACCTGTTGTGGTCCGAAGACTCCGCAAACCCCATACCCGGTTGATTCGAGGGGTCAACAGGGCCATGAAAGTTTCTCCTAAATCAAGGCGTAGATTTAAGAAAAGAAAGAGAATTCCTGTTAAAAAAGCAACCGCGGCTTCCTCTTCCGCGGTCAGTCGGACTGTCAGCTATGAGGTAAATTTCCTTCCGGGCTCTGTCAGTCTGACTCCGGAAAGCGAAAAAAAACTATCTCAAGTAGCCAATTCCATGAATTATTACCCCCTTGCAAAGTTGACGTTGGTCGGCTATGCTTATGAAGGCGAGGCCAATGCGGACACTATAGCAGACCAGCGTGCGCGCGTAGTAGCGGATTTGCTGGTCAACCAATATCATGTGGGTTCTGAGAGGCTTCAGGTACAGACCAAGATTTTAAATCAGGAGGTCAGCAAAGTGGAAGTGTATTTGACAGGAGGGGAATAGAAAGTAGAGAGTAGAAAGGGAAAATGGAAAAAGCTAAGGAGTGGCTTTCTCAAGTTTTTTTAGGTCAATCCAGACTTCAACTAAACAGTTGTCTTGGGATTTATTTCGGCCAGGACTCGGCCACGATTGTGGTGGCTCAAAAAAAAGGAGGGAGACCTGTCCTTAAGCAGAGATTAAAGGTCCCCTTTCCGGCCCTGCCTGGAAGAAGGGAGGATGCAGCGCCTTCCGCGGCTTTGAAGACCTCTTTCGTTTCTGATCCCGCTCCTCTGGCGGCGGCTCTGGAAAAGGCCATGGAAAAGATATCCTGGAGCGGTAAGCAGGTGGTGGTGGCGCTTTCTTCTCAGTTTTCCATTTTACGGTACTTTTCCATGCCTATGGTGGAAAAAAGGTTCTGGCACCGGGCCATTCCCTTGGAGGCTAAAAAGTATATTCCAGTGCCTTTGGAGGAAGTGGCCTACGATTTTCATGTGACGGTTTGGCGCATGCCTGACGGCAAACAGCGGTTAGGTATTTTATTCGGAGTGGTGTATAAAAAAGTGCTGGAGGGCGTGAAGGAAATTGTTGAAAAGATGGGTTTGGTTTTAGCGGGGGTGGAGCCGGCTTCCTCTTCCGCGGGAAGGTTTTTGGGTGGCCTGGGTTCTTTGTCTTCTGAAGGTGTTATCCGAGTGCATTTTGATCCTGCCATAGCTTACATCCTGGTATCCCATCAGGGTATCCCTGTGCTTTCCCGAGAAGTAGTTTTGGGAGAGGATATCCATGGGGGAGAAAGGAAAAGACTGGATCTTGCCGGGGGACTGGATTTCGTGAAAAAACAGATAGGCGGAGCTTCTTTTAAGAGTGTGCGTATCACAGGCGTGGATGTGGAGATGTGGAAAGCACATGTGGCTAGCGAATCCGGGCTTCCTGTGGAGGTGGAAGATATTACCTCCGTTCTTGGAGTCAAGGAGGGGGAATGGGGAGCCTTGGCCGGCGCTGGGGCGGCGTGGAAATATCTCATCCCTCCTGCGGGAGATTTGGACTTGACCGCTTCGGGTCGGGTTTCGGAAGAAGAGAAAACTGCGGTTTTCACGATCTGGGCGTGTGGAATGGCGTTGGCAGGGTTCTTTTTTCTGCTGGGACTGGTCAATTGGGGTTTGATTTATTTTAAAAAGCAGGAACTGACTCATCTCCTCCGTAAAACCAAGGCCATAGAAGCCTTTCAAGGACAGAAACCGGAACAAATCCAGACGATGGTGCAGGAGATGCGGGATCAGGTGAACATCTTGGAAGGTTTCTTGTCTGAGGAAGGGTTGGTGTACAAAAAAATGCAGCAGTTGGCGGATAATATCCCGGAAGGGGTTTGGGTTAAGAATTTTAAATACTCATTCCCTATGGATACGGCCATTACCGGGAGGGCCAACAAAAGCCTGAATATCGCAGGGGAAGTGTCCAGCTCGGATGCTACTCAGGAGGTTTCCCTGGTCAATGAGTTTAAAAAGGCGTTGGATCGGGATAAGGATTTTCATAAGGACTTGCCTCAATGCGATTCTCCCTCTATTCAGACCCAATCCAATGTGGGCCAAGTTTCCAAGGGAGGTGGGCGGACCTCATTCAATTTGGTCTGCCGTCAAGGAGCATGAAACTGCAAAATCTTTTGGGATGGCTCGCGGAATGGAAGGAGAGATTCAGTCAAACCCTTTGGGCCATCCAGGAAAAAGGTATTCAGAGATTCCTCAGGCCCATGGGATTGGCGGGGCTTCTCATCTTAACGGTTCGGGGTCTATTTTATAGTCCTTCGGCGAAGCAGTTGAATCGTCTCGATGCGAATTTGGCTGTGAGTAAGGTCAGCGCCCAATATGCTTCGGAATATGAACAACTTAATTCAAGGCTCAAGGACTTTTCCCTTCGGCTGATTCCGCTCAGGGAGAAGGAAAGTTGGTTGTTCAATACCGTTCTGGCTTTGGCTAGGGAGCAGGGAGTGAACCTCGATTCTATTAAACCCCAAACGGAAAGTGCCTTGGATCAGTTCATTGTTCTTAAGATCGGTCTTTCGGTTCAGCTGTCCTACAATGCCTTGGGCCAGTGGTTGGCTCGAATAGAAAACTCCAAGACCTTGATGAGGGTGGGCCAGTTGGACGTAAGCAAAATGGACAATCCGGTTGGGATAAACCGGGTGGATTTGCAGATCAGTTCTTTGGTGCCTAAGAGTGGTGGCTCTAGAGGGAAGATGTGAGGGTGCGCAGTTTTCTGGGTTGGCTGGTTTTGCTGATGTTGCTGGCGGTACCTTTGCTGATACTTTGGAATGAATGGAAAGGGAATAGTTCTAGCATGATTATAAAAATGGGTCGCTCTCCTTTTGGAAAGGCTAGGGGTGATGAAATGAGGTTCGCCAATCCTATGCAGGCGACTACCAACTCTCAAGTTCCAACTCCTGGTTTCCGCCTTTCGGCTTCAACCACTTCCTCGTCCACCCCGATGGACATCGGGGTTCCCGGACTCGGTCGCAACTCTCCTAAGCCCTCTATTTCCACTCCTACCGTTTCCAATATTCCGGTGTTTGTCATCAAGACGGGACGGGATCCTATGCTTTCTCCTGCGGACGTCCAATTTTTAAAGGCAGAGCAAGAGCGTGGAAAAAGAACCGAAGAAGACGTTGTGGCTAAGCCGGTTCGCAAAAAGCCCCGCCGGATACAGGATAGAATTCGGCTACAGGGCATCGTGGAGGCTGCCACGGGGGTTTCGGTTATCGTCAATAACGAGATGTATCAGGAAGGCGGGCGCGTTTTGGGAGCCAGGATCGTACGTATCCAGGGCAATCAGGTGCTGTTTGAGTATAAAGGTCGGAGATTTGTGAAAAGCATAAAAGTGGATTAGGAGAAACTATCATGATGACAACTAAGTTTATGCGGATATTGTGGATGATGGTTTGGTTCTTGGAACAGTTGGGCGGGGGTGTCGTGTCTGTGTGGGCTCAACAGCAGATATCGGGGCAAGGATCCGATCAGGGAGGGCCCCTTACGGGGCAGGCTGCGGAAGGGGTTTCTCCAACCGGGACTGATCGTAGGGTGGAATCCGTGCAGATAGGAACCCCCCTTTATGAAAAGCCGGAAGGCTCTCCTTTGGAGACCCGTGTCACGGTCAGGGTCAAAGAGGCTCCCCTGTCCACGTTCTTAGACACCATCTCGGCCCAGGCCAAGGTGAATTTTATCTTAACGGAAGGGTTAGAACAGAAAAGGATCACCGCTTTCTTAAGGGCGGTCACGGTGCGGGAGGCTCTTCAGATTCTTCTGCAGATCAAGGGTCTGACTTATCAAAGGGTGGGAAAATCCAATACCTATATCATCATGCGGCGCTCCGCGGCGGCTCCCAATCTGATCACCAAGATATACACTCTCAACTATGTTTCTATGGTTTCTTTGGGGACGTTGAGTTCCGACCGAGCCACCATAGGTTTTCAGTCGCAGAACCAGCAGCAAGGAGGGGGCGGGAGCGGAGGAGGAACTTCTTCCGGAGCAGAAGCTCAGAAAGAGGGCGGGGACAGCGGCATTGCCATTGTGCAAGTGGTCAAAAGCGTTCTCACTAAATTGGGCCGGATCTCCATTGAACCCAGAACGAACAGCCTCATCGTCACGGATATCGCCGAGGTGTTTCCCAATGTGGAGCAGATCATAGCGGAGCTGGATAAGAAGGCTCCTCAAGTTCTTATCGAGGCCCAGATTGTGGAAATTAATACCGACAAGATCAATGAGCTGGGCATTTCCTGGGGAGGGACGAGCGGAGAGTTGGGCGTATTCACGGGGCCAATCCGAAATACCGTTTTTCCGCTCAGAGAGGGTGTCATTCAGGATGGGCGCAGCACTTGGGATCTGTTCAATGTGGGGGATAATACTATGTCTGGTTTTTCCCAGACTATCACGGGTGGAATTGTGGACCTTAGCAAGCTCACGGTGTTGCTGAAGGCTCTCATCCAGAGAAATGAAGGGCGTTTTCTGGGGAAGCCCAAGGTCCTGACTCTCAACAATAAGGGAGCCATCATTCAGATCATCCGCAACCAAGCCATTGGGATTAAGCAAAATATAAGCAGCGGGGGCGGCGGGGGGGTTAGTTCTTCAACCACGGAGGCGGAGAGAGAGATCACCGGTTTGACCTTGGTGGTGACGCCTCAGATCAATAAAGAGGGGTATATCACTTTACTTCTACAACCCACATTTTTGGATGTTCAGGATGCCAAGATATCAGGTTTTAAGGATCCCATCAGCCGGGGCATCTCCAGTCTTGTCCGGGTGAAGAATGGTCAGACGGTGGTGGTGGGAGGGCTTCTTTCCACCCGGGAGGACAAGACAGTGCGAAAGGTGCCCTTGTTGGGGTATATTCCCATCATCGGATGGCTGTTTACCAGCGTGTCCAGCCGCCGGACGAATACGGATCTGGTGATTTTCATTACGCCAACGATCGTGCAAGAATGAGGGAGGAGTGGCGAGACAAAAAATAGGGGAGCTTCTGGTTCAGAACGGCATCCTGACGGATGAACAGTTAAACCGCGCCGTCCGATTTCAATCACAGGCCAACTGTTTATTGGGGGAGGCGGTGGTCCGGATGGGCTTTGCCACGGAGGAGGCCATCGCCGTGACCCTCTCTAAACAATTGGGGATTCCCTATGCTTCCATCGAGAACCAAATTCTAAAACCGGAGAGGGACCAGAGCTTGGAGAAGGTGGTCTCCGAAAAATTTGCCAGAGATCACTGCATTCTTCCCCTTTTTCTGGAAAATGGAACTATGGTGGTGGCGATGGCCGATCCTATGAATGTGGTGGTTCTGGACAACTTAAAACTTCTCTCGGGAATGGAGATACAACCTTTCATCGCCACCCGCGCACAGATTTTAAGAACTATTGACGAGTTCTATACGGGTGGCAGCCGAAACCTGATCGATAAGGCCATGGAGGTCTCTTCGGCTCCCGGCAAGGAGGGTGACATCGATTTGGAGATGGACAGCGTCGAGGAGAAGCTGGACCTCGATAAGGTGGTGGCCAAGGCCCAGGGAGCTCAGGTGGTGGGTCTGGTCAATGCCGTCTTAAAACAGGCCTTGAGCGAGAGGGCTTCCGACATTCACCTGGAAAATTATGATGAGCGGGTGAGCCTGAGGTTCAGAATTGACGGGGTTTTATATGAGAGAAGCGCTCCCCCCAAGGACACGGTGGTATGCATCATTTCCCGCATCAAAATTCTTTCCAAACTGGATATCGCTGAGAGGAGGCTTCCCCAAGACGGCAACTTTGCGGTGAAACTTCAGAACCGCACCGTTGAAATCCGCGTCTCTACGTTGCCGACGGTGTTCGGCGAAAAATTGGTTTTGCGTCTTTTGGACAAGGGAGCCGTGGAATTGAATATCGAGAAGTTGGGGTTTGAGCCTCTCCAGAGAGAGTGCTTTTTAAAGGCGGCCAAGTATCCGCATGGCCTGATTTTCCTGACAGGTCCTACGGGGAGCGGAAAAACCACCACCCTGTATTCGGTCTTAAATACGATCAGGACCCCGGAGAAAAACTTTTTGACGGTGGAGGATCCTGTGGAGTACAAGCTGTCCGGCATCAACCAGGTTCAGGTGAAACCCCAGATTGGAC